>SKHK01000069.1 GCA_007117005.1 Paracoccaceae bacterium | reverse complement strand
TCCTTCTGCCGGGCCGAGATCAGCGGCCCCACATCCAGATCGGCATCCGCCGGGCCAACCTGCAAGGCGCCATAGCGTTCGGCCATGCGGGCGGTGACCTCGTCCAGCCGGCTGCGATTGACCAGAATCCGTGAGGCCGCCGAACAGGTCTGCCCGGCATTCTGGATCCCGGCATTGACCAGAAACGGCAGCGCGGCGTCCAGATCGGCATCGGCAAAGACCAGCTGCGGGGATTTGCCGCCCAGCTCCAGCGTGACCGGCACCACGTTGCGTGCGGCCGCGGCCTGCACCAGCGTGCCGACATGGACCGAACCGGTAAAGCTGATGTGGTCCACGCCCGGATGCCCGGCCAGCGCGGCGCCCGCTTCCTCGCCCAGGCCCGGGACCACGTTCAGCGCACCCGGCGGCAGGCCCGCCTCGTCGGCCAGCCGGGCGAAGGCCAAGGCGGTCAGGCAGGCTTCCTCGGCGGGTTTCAACACACAGGCATTGCCCATCGCCAGGGCCGCGCCGACCGACCGGCCGATGATCTGCATCGGGTAATTCCAGGGCACGATATGACCCGTCACGCCATGGGGTTCGCGCAGGGTATAGACGGTATAGCCGGCCAGATAGGGGATCGTCTCGCCCATCACCTTGTCGGCCGCACCGCCGTAGAATTCCAGATAGCGCGCCAGCGCCACGGCATCGGCGCGGGCCTGTTTCAGGGGCTTGCCCACGTCCAGGGCCTCCAGCGCGGCCAGCTCGTCCACGCGGTCGGCGACCAGCCGTCCCAGCGTCGTCAGCAGCCGCCCCCTCTCGGTCGCTGTCAGGCGGCCCCAGTCGCCATCCAGCGCGGCCCGCGCGGCGGCGACGGCCGCGTCGATCTGATCGGCGGTGCCGCGCGCGATCTCGCCGATCCCCGCACCGGTCGAGGGGTTTTCCAGCGCTAGCCGGTCCGGCGTGGCCTGCCAGCGTCCGGCGATGAAGGTCTCGGTGGTGTCGAACCAGGGTTTCAGGCTCATCCATTCAGTCCTTTCTTCTTCCCGGCCGCCGGGCCGATGCGCCAGCAAGGCGCGCGGGGTGGGTGGGGGGGAGCGCGCCTTGCGGGCGCATCACACGGGTTCCTGTGCCATCCAGTCGGCGGGGATCTGCGGTGTCGCGGCAACCAGCTGGCGCGTGTAGGGATGGGCGGGCGCGTCGAACACGGCCTCTGTCGGCCCTTCCTCGACGATCTCGCCCGATTTCATCACCAGCACCCGGTCGGTGATCGCGCGGACCACGCCCAGATCATGGCTGATGAACAGATAGGACAGCCCGTAGCGGCCCTGCAGGTCGGCCAGCAGATCCAGGATCCGCGCCCGCACCGATACATCCAGCGCCGACACGGCCTCGTCCAGGACAATCAGCTTCGGCCGGATGATCAGCGCCCGCGCAATGGCGATGCGCTGGCGCTGGCCGCCTGAAAACTCGTGGATATACTTGTCCATGTCGCTGGCCTGCAGCCCCACGGCATCAAGCGATTCCGCCACGCGGTCCCGCGCCGTGCCGGCATCGACCGGGGCCAGATGAAAGGGCTCTGCCACCAGGCGGGCGACCTTGTGGCGGGGATTGAAGCTGCCGTAAGGGTCCTGGAACACCACCTGCACCCCGGCGCGCAGCGCGGGCGGCATGCGGCGCCCGGCCAGCACCGGCTGACCGTCCAGCCGGATCTCGCCCGCCTGCAGGGCCTCCAGCCCCAGGATGGCGCGGGTCAGCGTGGACTTGCCACAACCGGATTCGCCCACCAGCCCCAGGCTTTCCCCCCGCCGCAGCGTAAGGCTGACACCAGCCACCGCGCGCAGACTGGGCGCGGGGCCGAAAAGCGACCGGCGCGGCAGGGCGTATTCGCGCACCACGTCACGCACTTCCAGCAAAGGTGCCTCTTCGGCCATCGCCTCGCGTGCCGGGATATGCGAGGACGCGGCGAAAAGCTGGCGGGTATAGGCATGGGCGCGGGCGCGGAACAGCGCCTCGGTCGGTCCCTGTTCGACGATCCGGCCCTGCTGCATCACCGCCACCTGATCGGCGATGCCAGAGACCACCGCCAGGTCATGGGTGATCAGCATCAGCCCCATGCCCTCGTCCGCCACCAGGCCTTTCAGCAGTTCCAGGATCTGGGCCTGCGTGGTCACGTCCAGCGCCGTTGTGGGTTCATCGGCGATCAGCAGGCGCGGGCGCAGGGCGATGGCCATGGCGATGCAGACCCGCTGGCGCTGTCCGCCCGAAAGCTCGTGAGGGTAGCGCGTCAGTGGAAAGCGGGCGGCGTCCAGCCCCACGCGGTCCAGCTTTTCGCGCGCCACGCGCAGCGCCTCGCCCCGGCTGGCGGCGCCGTGGATGACCAGCGTCTCGGCCACCTGATCACCGATGGTCTGCACCGGGTTCAGCGCCGTCATCGGTTCCTGGAAAATCATGCCGATCTGATTGCCGCGCACGCCGCACATGGCGCGTTCGTCCAGACCGAACAGGTCACGCCCGTCCATCACCGCGCTGCCCGTCCTGCGCGCGCCTTCGGGCATCAGCTTCATCAAGGCGAGCGAGGTCATCGACTTGCCCGAGCCGGATTCCCCCACCAGCCCGAACACCTGCCCTGCTTGCAGCGAAAAGGACACATCGCGCAGGATCGGCGTGCCGTGGATGTCCAGCGAGAGGTTCCGGATATCAATCAGGCTCATCGCGCGCGCCTCACCCTTGGGTCCAGCACATCGCGCAGCCCGTCGCCCATCAGGTTCAACCCCAGCACCGTCAGCACGATGGCCAGCCCCGGGATGATCGCCATATGCGGCGCGATGGATATCATGGTCTGCGCCTCGGCCAGCATGCGGCCCCAGCTGGGGGTGGGGGGCTGCGCGCCAAGGCCGACGTAGGACAGCGCGGCCTCGGCCAGTATGCCCAACGAAAACTGGATCGTCCCCTGCACGATCAGCAGATTGGCGATATTGGGCAATATGTGTTCGACCGAGATGCGCGCGGGGCCCTTGCCCGCCACCTCGGCCGCGCGGATATAGTCCAGCGTCCACAGGCTAAGGGCGCCGCCGCGCGTGACCCGGGCAAAGACCGGCGTGTTGAAGATGCCGATGGCGATGATCGCATTCACGGCCGAGGGGCCGAAGACGGCGGTGATCAGGATGGCGATGACCAGCGCGGGGAAGGCAAAGATCAGATCGTTGCCGCGCATGATGATCTCGTCCACCAGTCCGCCCCGGTTGGCCGCGGCCAGAAGGCCCAGCGGCACGCCCAGCGCCATGCCCATGCCCACGGCGATCACCGCCACGGCGATCGAGGTGCGCGCGCCGACCATGATCATCGACAGGATGTCGCGCCCGAAATGGTCGGTGCCGAACCAATGTGCGGCCGAGGGCGCCTGCAGGCGCGAGGCGATCATCATGCCGTCCACCGCGTAGGGCGTCCACAGGAACGAGACCAGTGCGGCCAGCGCAAAGACGGCCGAAAGCGCAGCGCCGATCCACAGGGTCAGGGGAAGCCGTTTCATGCCTGCCCCCTCACGCCCGGCGCCGCAGGCGCGGATCGACGGCGGCATAGGCCAGATCGACCAGGAAGGTGACCATGATCACGGCAAAGACCAGGAGCATCACCACCGATTCCACCACGATCAGGTCGCGCTGGGTGATCGCCTGGAATATCAGCCGCCCCAGACCGGGCAGGAAGAACACGTTCTCGATGATGATGGCGCCGGCCAGCAGGAAGCTGAATTGCAGCCCGATGATGGTCAGCACCGGGATCAGCGCGTTGCGCAGCGCGTGGCCCACCACCGCCTGGCGCGATGTCAGCCCCTTGGCCCGCGCGGTGCGGATATAATCCTGGCCCAGGGTTTCGATGACGGCGGATCGCATCACCCGCGCCAGGATCGACGCCTGCGGCAGCGCCAGCGCCACCGCCGGCAGGGTCAGCGCCTTGATGTTGATCCAGAACCCCCGGTCCCAGCCCGGAAAGCCGCCGGCCGAAAACCATTGCAGGGTGATGGCGAAGAACAGCACCAGCAGCATGGCGAACCAGAAATTCGGCACCGCGATGCCCAGTTGCGTGCCGCCCATGATGCCCGCGTCCAGCGCCGAGCCGCGCGTCGCCGCCGCGATCAGCCCTACCGGAAAGGCGATGACGATGGTCAGCAGCAGCGCATAGACGGTCAGCGGCAGCGACACGCCCAGCCGGGCGGCGATCAGGTCACCGACCGGCACGCGATAGGTGTAGGAGGTGCCGAAATCCCCGGTCAGCATGCCGCCGACCCAGGCCAGGTAGCGGGTGAAAATCGGTTGATCCAGCCCCAGCTCGCGGCTCAGCGCCGCCACCGTTTCGGGCCGGGCGTTCATGCCCAGCATGTAGCTGGCCGGGTCGCCCGGGATGACCTCGATCACGAAAAAGATCACCAGACTGGCCACCACCAGGCTGAGCGACAGCGATAGCAGGCGCGAGAGGGCGTAGCGAAGCATCGGGGTGTGGGCCTGTTGCGTTGGCGGGATGATGGAGGGTGTTCAGGCCCGGATTCAGGCCCGGATTCAGGCTCGACGGACGAGGCCGATCAATGCCAGCAGGATGATCGCGCCCAGCGTGGCGTGCAGGATCGCGGCCAGCCAGCCGCCCCCGATGGTCAGCCCCAGCGCGGGAAAGACCATTGACGCGATGAAGGCCCCCACGACGCCCACGGCCATGTTGCCCAGCAGTCCCAGGCCCCGGCCACGCAGGATATTGGCCGCCAGCCAACCGGCAATCAGGCCGACCAGAAGCGTCGCAAGAAGGCTTTCGAAACCCATGACTTTCTTTCCTTTCGGTTTGCAGGCCCGGCCGACAGGGGGCCGGGCCTGCGGTATTTCACGCCTGTGCGCGGGGTCAGTTGGTCCAACGCACGGCCGTCATGTCATTGGCCGGAACAGGCGCGTTTTCCCACAGCCCCTCGATCTCGGCATTGGCGACACCGGTCTTCGGCAGCTGGAACATGAAGCCCACGACAAAGTTCTCTGCGATGTGGCGCTGGGCGGCATGCAGCAGCGCGGTGCGCTCGGCCGGATCGCTGGTCACGTCCAGTTCCGCGATCAGGCCCTGGAAATCGGCGTCGTCATAGCGGAAATAGTAGTCCGGCCGGGCATAGATGCCGATGTCCATGGGTTCGGTGTGGCTGACGATGGTCAGGTCATAGTCACCGCCCCGGAACACCTGTTCCAGCCATTGCGCCCATTCGACATTGGTGATCTCGGTCCGGATGCCGACCTCGCGCAGCTGCGCCGCCACGATCTCGCCGCCGCGGCGGGCATAGCCGGGGGGCGGCAGGGCCAGACGCAGGCTGAGACCCTCATGCCCCGCCTCGGCCAGCAATTCACGGGCGCGTTCGGGGTCATGCGGGGTCAGGTCCGTCAGGTCCAGGTAATCGGGGTTGTGCGGGGCGAAATGCGTGCCGATGGGCGTGCCATAGCCGAACATCGCGCCGTCGATGATGTCCTGCCGGTTGATCGCATGGGCGATCGCCTGCCGGACGCGGACATCGGCCAGCGCCTCGTTTTCATGGTTCATCGACAGGATCGTGTTGCCCTCGGTCGAACCGACGATGACCGCAAAGCGCGGATCGGCCTCGAACTGGGCCAGCGTTTCGGGCGCGGGGAAGTTGGGGAAGGCGTCGATATCGCCGGCCATCATCGCCGCAAAGGCCGCCGACGGGTCCTGGATGAAGCGGAAGGTCACGCGCTCCAGCGCCGGGGCCTCGCCCCAGTAATCGGGGTTGCGTTCCATCTCCACCCGGTCGCCCTGCACCCAGCGGGTAAAGCGGAAGGGGCCGGTGCCGACGGGGTTGGTGGCGTTGTCAGCCGCGCTTTCGGGCGACAGGATCACCGCGTCACCCCAGGCCATGTTGAACAGGAAAGAGCCCTGCTGCCGGTTCAGCGTTACCTGCACGGTCAGTTCGTCCAGCGCCTCTACCGTCTCGATGGCGGCGAAAAGCTGCGGCTGGGCATTGGTGCTGTCCTCGCCGCGCGCGCGGTCCAGGGTGAAGACCACATCGGCTGCCGTCATCGGGCTGCCGTCATGGAAGATCACGCCCTCGCGCAGGTGAAAGGTATAGGTCAGCCCGTCATCAGAGATGTCCCAGGCATGCGCCAGACCGGGGTTGACCGAACCATCCGGGCCAAAGCGGGTCAGCCCCTCGAAGATGTTGGCATAGGTCACCTCGCGGATCGCCGCCGCGGCGCCGCTGGTGGGGTCCAAGTTGGGCGGCTCCAGCACCATGCCGACATTGATGTCGGTGCGCTGCGCCGTCGCCGGCGTGGCAACCAGCGCCATCAGTGGCGCCAGCGCGGCAAGCGCGATCGTCAGAATTCTTTTCATTGCAACCTCCATGCACCTGTTGGGCGACTCGAAGCTTATGCAAGCCGACGCGGCGAGGGAAGCCATGAATTGAAAAAACGTTTGCATGCCAACAAAGTGCCGCCGGCCCCTTGCGCCTGTGGCGACCATCCGCAAGGATGCGCCCGTCCAAACCCACGACAGGAGCGCGCGATGACTGACACCCCCCTCTGGCAGCTTTCGGCCACGGATCTGGCGGCGCAGACCCGCAGCGGTGCCGTGACGGCCGAGGCCGCGGTGGGCGATAGCGTGGCGCGGATGCGTGCGGTGAATCCGGCGCTGAACGCCGTCGTCACCGATCTGGGCGAGGCGGCGCTGGAGACCGCACGCGGGCTGGACAAGGCCCGCGCCGGCGGGGCGGAACCCGGCCCCCTGCATGGCGTGCCGGTGACGATCAAGATCAACGTCGATCAGGCCGGGCAGGCGTCATCGAACGGGGTGGTGGCGCTGAGGGACCTGATCGCGCCCGAAGACGCACCGCTGGTGCGCGCGCTGCAGGATGCGGGCGCGGTGGTGATCGGGCGCACCAACACGCCGGAATTCAGCTTTCGCGCCGATACCGACAACCCGCTTTTCGGGCGCACGCACAACCCATGGGGCCGCCATGTCAGCCCCGGCGGGTCTTCCGGCGGGGCCGGTTCGGCGGTCATGGCCGGGATGGGGCCGCTGGCGCATGGCAACGATATCGGCGGCAGTTTGCGGTTTCCCGCCTCGGCCAACGGCGCGGTGACGGTCAAGCCCGGTCTGGGCCGGGTGCCGGCCTGGAACGCCTCTCAAAAGGCCGAACGGGGCCTTCTGGCGCAACTGATGTCGGTGCAGGGCCTGATCACCCGGCACGCGCGCGACCTGCATCTGGCCATGCCGGTGATCACCGCGCCGGACTGGCGTGACCCGTTCCACGCCCCGGTGCCCTGGCACGGCCCGGCGCTGGAGGGGCCGGTCCGCGTGGGCTTTACCGACCGCACCTATGGCGCCGACCTGCACCCGGATGTCGCTGCCGCATTGCAGGCCGCGCGCAAGGCGCTGCAGGACGCGGGCTATCTGGTCGAGGATATCGACCCCCCGGTGATGCCCGAGGCCGGCGAGACCGGCTATCGCGCCATCCTGACCGAGGTCTCGCTGATGATGAAGCGCGATATCGAGGCCGCGGGCAGCCCCGCCATTCGCGCCATCTTTGAAGAATATTTCCGCCAGTTCCCGCCCTTCGAGACCGAGGAATACCTGCAGGCGCTGGCCCGTCGCACGCATTACGCGCGCGAATGGGCGGGGCTGACGCAGCGCTATCCGCTGGTGCTGACCCCGTTCCTGCCGCAACCCTTCTTCACGCCGGGCCGCGATGTCGAAGGCGCGGGGGGCGTCAAGGAGGCGCTGGGCGTGGCGCTTTGGTCCTTTTCGATGAATTTCATGGGTCTGCCGGCGGGCAATCTGCCCACGCATCTGGCCGACCTGCCGCGCGGGCCGGTGCCGATCGGCGTGCAGATCGTCGGCCGTCGCTGGCGCGAGGATCTGGTGGTCGATGCCATGACCGCGATCGAGGACCGGCTGGGCGCCATGGCACCGCGGCTGTGGCAGCACAGGGCGGCGCAGCAGGGCTAGGGCCGCGTCATTTCAGATTGAAACGTGGGCGTCGGCGGCACAGGCAGTGTCCGGCCGCGGGCGGAAGCGAAGCGCCCGCCCAGGGGGGCGGCCGGGCGCTGCCTGTGCCTGCGGCACAGGCGGGCATCACACGGGCGTGATTGAACCTGAAATGATCCCGCTCCAGGCGCGGCCCCGGCCAGGTCAGGCAGGCCACGCCCCGCTCGGCCGGGGCGCGTCTCATCGTTGCCGCGCGTCTTGCCCGCCGGCCACCTCGCCCTGATTGTTGCGTTTGCATCAATATTGACTCCTGCTCTGCAGCCCCTAAGGTGGTGCAACTCGGGCAAGGGGCGCGGGCGTTCTCAGGGAGGATTGCATGATCAGAAGAATGGTGTCGAAATCCGTGGCCATCGCCGCGCTGGGGGCCCTCGCCGGGTTTGCCGCGCCGCTGGGTGCCGCGGCGCAAGAGGTCACGCTGCGGTTCCATCACTTCCTCTCGCCAGCCGCGCCGGTGCCCTCGCAGGTCTTCGAGCCCTGGGTCGAACGGCTGGCAGAGGCGTCCGACGGGCGGCTGAACGTGGAACTCTACCCCTCGATGCAACTGGGCGGCGCGCCGGGTGGCCTGTACGATCAGGCCCGAGAGGGGGTTGTCGACATCTCCTGGATGACGCTTGGCTGGGTGCCGGGCCGCTTTCCGCTGGTCGAGGTGTTCGACCTGCCCTTCATCGGGGCCAGCGCGCAGGTGACCTCGCGCGCGGCATGGCGGTTCTACGAGGAACACCTGACCGAGGAACTGGGCGATGTGCATGTGCTGGCCGTGCATGTACACGGGCCCGGCGTGATTCACATGAACGCGCCGGCCATCGAGGCACCGTCGGATCTGCGCGGCCGGTCGCTGCGCGGGCCCAGCCGGCTGGTCAACCGGCTGATCGAGCAGCTTGGCGCCAGCGCCGTCGGCATGCCCGCCCCCCAGATGCCCGAGGCCCTGTCGCGCAACGTGATCGACGGCACCGTGATCCCCTGGGAAGTCACCAGCGCCTTTCGCGTGCAGGAACTGGTCGATACCCATACCGAATTCGCCGGCGGGCGCGGGCTTTACACCACGCCCTTCGTGCTGGCGATGAACCGCGAGGCCTATGACGACCTGCCCGACGACCTGCGCGCCATCCTTGATGAGCATTCGGGCCTGATGCTGGCCGACTGGATCGGCGCCTCGATGGATGCGTTCGATGCGCCCGCGCGCGAGATCGCGGTCGAGCGCGGCAATGCCATCGTCACCATCGACGGCGCGGACCTTGCCGCCTGGCAGGAGGCCGGCGCGCGGGTGCGCGAAAGCTGGGTGGCCGAGATGGAAGCCGCCGGCGTCGACGGCGCGGCGCTGATCGCCGATGCCGAACGGCTGGTGGCCGAGGAAGAGGCCGCTCTGGCTGACTGAGGGGCCTGCATTGTCTTTCTTTTTCCGGCGCGCGTTTCCTTTTCGGGACCGCGCGCCCTCTTTTCTGCCTCGGCAGGCCAAGGTCATTCTTGGCCGATGCCGGGGCAGGTGCTAAGGATCCGGAAAAGAAAGCGCACGGGCGGGACCTGATCAAAGCGCCAATCCAACGGGGAGTCCACGACATGAGCCAGCAGCCCTTTCCCGGCGGCGGGGATGAAAGCGCCCCGGCGGCCGGGATCCTGCCGGAAGCCGAAGCCTTCATCGGCAAATGGATCGGACGCTACACCAACCTGCTGGCCATCATCGGCGGGCTGGTGCTGACGGCGGTGATGCTTTTGGCGGTGGCGTCGATCATCGGGCGTTTCCTGGGCCGGCTGCGCTTGGCGATCTTTGACGGGCTGGGCCCCATCCCGGGCGATTTCGAACTGGTGGCCATGGGCACGGGGATGTCGATCTTCCTGTTCCTGTCCTGGGCGCAGTTCAACCGCGGCCATGTCACGGTCGATATCTTCGTGTCGAAGCTTGGCCCACGGGGGCTGGCATGGCTGTCCACAGCCACCAACCTGATCATGACCATCGCCGTGGTGCTGCTGGCGCAGCGCATCGGCGAGGGGCTGGACAGCAAGCTGCGCTTTGGCGAGACCACGCAGATCCTGGAGATCCCGGTCTGGTATGGCTATGTCGGTGGCCAGTTCGGGCTGTGGAGTTTCGCGCTGGTCTGCGCCTACACGGTCTGGCGCAGCCTGAACGAGGCGCTGGGCGCGGGTGAGCCCGCAGGGGGCGGGGCATGAGCGGGGCCATGCTTGCCGGCATCGCGGCCGGGCTGATCGTCGCGCTGTTTCTGGCGCTGCTGTTGATCCAGCGCATGGCGCTGCCGCGCGCGGCACTGGCGGCGGTCGCCGTGGTGCTGGTGCCCCTGGGGCTGTGGTGGGTGCTGGACAGCTACCTCGGCCAGGTCGTCCAGGCCTCGCGCAACCTGTTCGTGGGCTTCAGCGGGCTGGAGGTGGCGGGCATCTTCTTCGGCCTCCTGCTGCTCATGATCTTCCTGCGCGTGCCCATCGGGCTGGCCATGCTGGTGGCGGGCATCCTGGGGCTCTACATGGTTCGCGGGCGCTGGGGGCCGGTCATGGCGCAGCTGCGCACCGTGACGGTAGAGACATTCTCCAGCTACTCGCTGTCGGTGGTGCCGCTGTTTCTGCTGATGGGCGCCTTCGCCATGAAGGGCGGCCTGAGCGAGGCGCTGTTCCGCACCGCCGGCGCCTGGTTGGGGCATTACCGCGGCGGCGTGGCGATGGCCGGTGTCGGCGCTTCGGCCGGGTTCGGCGCGATCTGCGGTTCGTCACTGGCCACGGCGGCGACGATGGGCCGCGTGGCCCTGCCGGAGATGCGCAAGGTGGGCTATTCGGGCGGGCTGTCCACGGCCTCGCTGGCCGCAGGCGGCACGTTGGGCATCCTGATCCCGCCCTCGATCGTGCTGGTGATCTACGCGATCCTGGCCGAACAGAACATCGCCAAGCTGTTCGTGGCGGCGATGATCCCGGGCCTGCTGGCGGCGCTGGGCTACATGCTGACCATCGCGGTGATGGTGCGCATCAACAAGAAGGATGGCGTGTACAGCCCGCGCATGCCGGTCATGGACCGGATCAAGGCGCTGGGCGAGATCATGCCCGTTGTCGGCATCTTCGTGCTGATGATCGGCGGCATGAACGCGGGCATCTTCACCCCGACCGAGGGCGCGGCGGTCGGCGCGGCGGGCACCGGGCTGGTGGCGGCACTGCGCGGCCGGCTGGGCTGGGCGGCGCTGGTGGACTGTTTCCGCTCCACCGCCGTGGCGACGGGGATGATCTTTTTCATCGTGCTGGGGGCGACCGTGTTCAACGCCTTCCTGGGCTTTACCCGGTTGCCCTTCTTTGCGGCCGAATGGGTGGAGGGGCTGAGCACGTCGCCCTACATGGTGTTGCTGGTCATCCTGCTGATCTATCTGCTGTTCGGCTGCGTGATGGATTCGCTGTCGATGATCCTGCTGACCATCCCCATCTTCTTTCCCATCATCATGCGACTGGATTTCGGCCTGACGCCAGAGGAAACGGCGCTGTGGTTCGGCATTCTGGTGCTGATCGTGGTCGAGGTGGGATTGATAACACCACCGGTGGGGATGAACCTGTGCATCATCAACGCCATGGCGCGGGGCGTGTCGATGATGGAGACCTACAAGGGCGTGCTGCCCTTCGTGGCCTCGGACATCATCCGCACCGGCATTCTGGTGGCCTCGCCACCGATCACGCTGGGGCTGGTCTGGCTGCTGTTCTGACGGGGGCGGTGATCGGCGTGGGGGGCTCCCGCGCCTTTTCGCCGGCCCTGCCGGGCCGTCAAAAAGTCTTGGGCCAGGCGCGCGCTGGCGCGCGCGCGGCCGGTCCCTGCACGCGCCTTGCGCATCTGTCCGACGGTGCGGGGCGCCAAGGCGCTGTGGCGGGTCTGTTGTGCAGAGGCGTCCAGAAGAAAGGGGGCGCATGGCCCCCTTCTTCGTCTTTCCGGCGGTGACAGGGTCGGTCAACCGGCGGGCGGTCAGGTCTTTGCCACCATGGTCAGCACGTCATACTGCGCGACCACCGCGTCATTCTGGTTGGTGACCCGGCAATCCCAGCGCACCTCGCCATGCTCAGCGCCGGATCGCGGGTTGATCTCCTTGCATGTCAGCCGCACCTGCAGCGTGTCGCCGGGGTTCACGGGCGTCATGAAGCGCAGGTTGTCCACCCCGTAATTGGCCAGCACCGGCCCCGGGTCCGGCTGCACGAACAGCCCGGCGGCAAAGGACACAATCAGATAGCCATGCGCCACGCGCCCGTCGAAGAACGGATTCGCGCGTGCCGCTTCTTCGTCCATATGGGCATAGAAAGTGTCGCCGGTGAAATGCGCGAAATGCTCGATATCCTCCAGCGTCACGGTGCGGGCCGCGGTCACCAGCTGATCGCCCACGCGCAACTCGGCCAGCGACTTGCGGAACGGGTGGATATCGGCGCGCGTGTCGGCGCCGTCGATCCAGCGGCCGGTGACGGCCGACAGCAGCCGCGGCGTGCCCTGTATGGCGGTGCGCTGCATGAAATGCTTGACGCCCCGGATGCCGCCCATCTCCTCGCCCCCGCCGGCGCGGCCCGGCCCCCCATGCACCAGCGGCGCGAGCGGCGTGCCATGGCCGGTGGAGGATTTGGCGCTGGCCCGGTTGCCGATCAGAACCCGCCCGTGGAAAGGCGCCATGCCGACCAACATCGCCTCGGCCACCTTCGGGTCATCGGTAAAGACGGACGATACCAGCGAGCCCTTGCCGCGATGGGTCAGCGCCACCGCTTCCTCGATATCGTCATAGGGCATCAGGGTGCTGACCGGGCCAAAGGCCTCGACATCATGCACCGCCGCCGCCGCCGCGGACCTGTCGCAGTAAAGCAGCACGGGGTTCAGGAAGGCCCCGGCCTGCGCATCGCCCGAGGCAACCGTCACGCTGTCCGGATCGCCCGCCACGATCTCGGCATCGGCCTGCAGGTCACGGATGCGCGCGCGGACCTCTTCGCGCTGATCCAGGCTCGCCAGCGCCCCCATCCGCGAGCCCGCATCGCCCGGCAGGCCGACGGTGACCCCGGCCAGCGCCGCGGCCAGCGCGTCGCGCGCGGCCTGAACATGGGCGCGAGGAACAAAGGCCCGGCGGATGGCGGTGCATTTCTGCCCGGCCTTCACCGTCATCTCGCGCACCACTTCCTTGACGAACAGATCGAACTCCGGCGTGCCGGGGGCTGCATCCGGGCCCAGCACGCAGGCGTTCAGGCTGTCGGCCTCCATGGTGAAACGCACCGAATTGCCGATGATCGCGGGATGGGCGCGCAGCTTTTGCCCCGTCGCGGCAGAGCCGGTGAAGGTGACCACATCCTGCCCGGTAACATGGTCCAGCATATCGCCGACCGAGCCGCAGACCAGTTGCAGCGCTCCCTCCGGCAGGATGCCGGCCTCGATGATCCGCTGCACCATCAATTCGGTCAGATAGGCGGTCTGGCTGGCCGGTTTGATGATCGCGGGCATGCCGCCGATGATCGTGGGCGCCAGTTTCTCCAGCATGCCCCAGATCGGAAAATTGAAAGCGTTGATGTGAATCGCAACGCCTTGCAGCGGCGTCAGGATATGCTGGGCGGAAAAAGTGCCATCGCGCGACAGCGGTTCGACCTCGCCCTCGGTCAGCACCCGGGTGTTCGGCAGCTCTCGCCGGGCCTTGGAGGCATAGGTCAGCATGGTGCCGATGCCGCCCTCGATATCCACCCAACCGTCCTTTGGCGTGGCGCCGGTGGCCAGCGACAGGGCGTGGAATTCGTCCTTCATCTCCATCAGCGTCTGGCCCAGCGCCTTCAGCATCAGTGCCCGCTCATGAAAGGTCAGCGCCCGCAGCCGTGCCCCGGCGCCGCGCCCGTAGGCCAGCGCCTCGCCCATATCGAGGCCAGAGGCATCGACCAGCGCCATCGGCGCGCCGGTGCCTGCGTCGCGCAGCAGCGCGCCCTCGCGCGATCCCTCCTGCCAGGTGCCGCAAAGATAGCTTTTCAGGCGTCGGGGGCTGTGCGCGTTCATGGGGCGCTCCTTCCTGCGTTGGTGAAGATGTCAGGCCAGGCCGTGATCGGCCAGCAGCGCGTCGATCTGTCCGTCCCAATCGGCCAGCAGCGCCTCGTTCGGCCGCTGGCGCAGCCCGAAACGCTTCAACCGTTCGAACCGGGCAGAGCCCAGCGTGCCGAACCCTGCCGCCACGCGCGGGCGCCAATAGGCGACCGACGCGCGCGCCGCCGCGCGCCCCTCTTCGGTGGCGACGATCTTGCCCAGCCCCTCGCGGCCCAGTTCGGCATGGCGCGCCTCGCGCGGGGTGATGGCGCGGAACACTTCGGCCAGCGGCTGGTAGGAAAGCCCGCCCAATTCGCCAAGCTGGATCACCGCCGCCGCGCCCTGCAGCACGTTCATCACGACAGAATCCACCCAGCCCTGCAGCGGGTAGTGAAAGACCGAGAGCCGCATGTCGCCGCCCTGGCGCACGGCACCGATATCGGCCTCCCGGTCCAACCGCGCCGCCCAGGGGTGCACGCCCTGATAGCGCGCGGTATCAGCGCCGAAATCGGCCATAAGGGCCAGCACACGTTCGGCATGATCGGCCTTTTCCAGCACGATCCGCGCCGCGGCGATGCGGCTCTTGATCCCCGGCGCGTCGTTGATCACCTCGGCGAACCCGGCCGAGGCCGCCAGTTCGCTGTCCACGAAACTGGCCATCAGCCGCATCAATTCGCCCCGATAGCGCGCCGGCACATTGCCGGGCGAGGTCAGCTTGCCCCCCTGCGCAAGATAGTCCTCTAACGTCATGTCGCTCATCGGCTGCCCCCCTGATCGCCGGCGCGGTTACTGATCGTAGCTGACCACCACGCGGTCGCTAAGCGGATAGCACTGGCAGGTCAGCACATAGCCCTGGCTGACCTCGTAATCCTCCAGCGCGTGGTTCACCAGCATCTCGGTCTCGCCCTCCAGCACCTTGGCGCGGCAGGTCGAACAGACCCCGGCCTTGCAGGCATAGGGCGCGTCCAGATCATTGGCCAAGGCCGCATCCAGCAGGCTTTCGCCCTGTTTGGGCATGCGGAAGCTGCGGGTCGCGCCATCCAGCGTCACGGTTGCCTCGCAGGCCTCGCCTGTGTCGGCGCTGGTGCTGACCGCGCGCTTCTTCGCCCGTCCCGGCTGGCCGGATGCGAAAAGCTCGAACTTGATCTGATCGTCGCTCAGCCCCTGCGCGCGCAGCCCCTCGGCGATGGTCAGCATCATCGGTTCCGGCCCGCAGATGAAGGCGGTGGTCACGCTTTTCGCATCGACCCAGTGGGTGAACAGACCCTGCATCTTCTCTGCATCGATACGGCCTGTGAACAAGTCGATTTCCTGACCTTCCGTCTCCAGCACATGCAGGACGGACAGGCGGCCAAGGTAGATATTCTTCAGGTCCTCCAGTTCCTCGCGGAACATGATCGAGGCCACCTGGCGGTTCGCATAGACCAGCGTGAAGCGCGATTTCGGCTCACGCGACAGCACGGTCTTGATGATCGACAGCACCGGTGTGATGCCGGACCCGCCGGCGAAGCCCAGGTAATGGCGGGCCTGCCCCGCATCCAGCGCGGTGTGGAAATTGCCCATCGGCGGCATCGCCTCCAGCACCGCGCCGGGGGCCAGGTTCTCGTTCGCCCAGGTGGAAAAGGCGCCGCCGTCCACCCGCTTGATGCCGACGCGCAGGAAGCCTTCGTCCAGGCCCGCGCAGATGGAATAGGAGCGGCGCAGTTCCTCGCCCTCGAAGTCGCGGCGAAAGGTCAGGTACTGGCCCTGGATGAAAGCGAAACGATCCGCATCTTCAGGGCGGGGGCGCAGGGTGACGACCACGGCATCGCGGGTGTCCTTGCGCACGTCGACGACGTCAAGCGGCAGAAAGCGGGCCATGGGCGTGCCTCAGATACATTTGAAATAGTCGAAGGGTTCCAGACAGTCGCGGCACTGATAGGCTGCCTTGCACGGGGTCGACCCGAACTGACTGACGCGGGCGGTGTTGGCAGAGCCGCAATGCGGGCAGTTGACGGTCAGGTTTTCACCCGTCATCCGCGCAATGCGGCCCGCCACCATGTCGCCCTGCGCGGCAGTGCCGTCGACGGGCGGCGCAATGCCATAGGCGCGCAGCTTCTCGCGCGCCTCGGCGCCGATCCAGTCGGTGGTCCAGGCGGGCGAAAGCTGGCGCTTCAGGCGGATATTCTCCACGCCCTTTTCGCGCAGCTTCTCCTCGATCTGCAGATTGATCATGCTGGTGGCAGGGCAGCCGGAATAGGTCGGCGTGACCGTCACCTCCACCGTGTCGCCGTCCAAGGCCACATCGCGGATGATGCCCAGTTCGGTGATGGTGATCACCGGGATCTCGGGGTCCGGCACTTCGGACAGCCACCGCCAGATGTCCTCGGTACCGGGTAGCGTGTCGGCGCTCATGGCGTCACCACGTCGCGCCGGGATAGGCCCGCTGCAGCCACTGCATGCTGCTCAGGATATGGCCCATATGCTCGGTGTGCCGCCCCTGCCGCCCCCCCTTGTGGGCGAAACCGCTGTCCGGGCGGGTCAGGGTCGCCTCGGCCAGCACGGCATTCACCGTCTCGTCCCAGGCGCCGCGCAGGCTCTCGGGGGCGGGGATGGTGCCGGCCTCGGCCAGCCGCGCGTCGATTTCGTCGCCGATGAACATCTCGCCCGCATAGGGCCACAGCCGGTCCAGCGCGTCCTGCATCCGGGCATGGCTTTCCTCGGTGCCGTCACCCAGTCGGATCACCAGATCGGCGGAGCGTTCGATGTGGTAGGCCACTTCCTTGCCGGCCTTCATGGCAACCTCGGCGATCCGCGCGTCCGATGACCCCTCCAGCGCTTTCAGCATCGGCTGGTGCCAGGCATCGAACAGGAACTGCCGCATCAGCGTATGGCCGAAATCCCGGTTCGGACGCTCGACCAGCAGGATGTTGTAAAAGTGCCAGGCATCACGCAGGAACGCCAGGTCGTCGGCGGACCGCCCGCGCCCCTCCACCTCGCCCGCCAGCCCCAGCCAAAGCTGCGTCTGGCCGATCAGATCCAGCGCCATGTTGGCCAGCGCGATATCCTCTTCCAGCACCGGCGCATGGCCGCACCATTCGGATACGCGATGCCCCAGAATCAGGGTGTTGTCGCCCAGTCTTGCCAGACCGACAAACAGATCATGCCCGGGCGAGCCCATCTCCAGCGGTGCCGATGCGCCGCCGCCGGCAGCCCGCGCCAGTTCCGCCGCATCGGGCGTCATGATGTCAGACAAAGAGGGTGCCATCACATATGCCCCACTTCATCAGGAATGTCGTAAAATGTTGGGTGCCGATAGACCTTGGCATTCGACGGCTCGAACAGCGGCCCCTTCTCGGACGGGCTCGACGCCGTGATGTCGCCGGACTTCACCACCCAGATCGACACGCCCTCGTTGCGCCGCGTGTACACGTCGCGCGCGTGGCGGATCGCCATTTCCGCATCCGGCGCGTGCAGGCTGCCCACGTGACGATGGTTCAGGCCATGCTGGCCCCGGATGAACACTTCCCAAAGCGGCCATTCGCTGGACATGGAATTACCCCTTCATTTTGCCAAAAATACTCTGGGGGGTGAGCCGCAGGCGAGGGGGGCAACGCCCCCCTGACCCCGGTTCACTCCGCCGCAACCTTCGCCGATGCGCGCCGCGCCTCGGCCTTTTTCGCATGCGCCATCAGCCCCTCGCGGAACCAGGCGCCGTCTTCCCAGGCCTTCTGCCGCGCCTCGATCCGGTCGGTATTGCAGGGCCCGTTGCCCTTCAGCACCTCGTAGAATTCGGACCAGTCGGGTTCGGAGAAATCATGCCCGCCCTTTTCCTCGTTCCATTTCAGCGCCAGATCGGGGATCGTCAGGCCCAGGTATTTCGCCTGCTGCACCGTCTGATCGACGAATTTCTGGCGCAGCTCGTCATTGGTGTTGATCTTGATCTTCCAGGCCATCGACTGCGCCGAATGCACCGAGTCCTTGTCCGACGGGCCGAACATCATCAGGGACGGGTACCAGTAGCGGTTCAGCGCATCCTGGGCCATCTGCTTCTGCTCGGGCGTTCCCTGCGCCATCTTCATCATGATGTCGTAGCCCTGCCGCTGGTGGAAACTTTCTTCCTTGCAGATGCGGATCATCGCGCGGCTGTAGGGCCCGAATGAGGTGCGCTGCAGCGGCACCTGATTCATGATCGCCGCGCCATCGACCAGCCAGCCCACGGCGCCGATATCGGCCCAGTTCAGCGTCGGATAGTTGAAGATCGACGAATATTTCATCCGCCCTGACAGCAGCATCTCGGTCATCTCGTCGCGGGAAATGCCCAGCGTCTCGGCCGCGCAATACAGGTACAGCCCGTGCCCGGCCTCGTCCTGCACCTTGGCCAGCAGGATCGCCTTGCGCTCCAGCGTCGGTGCGCGGGTGATCCAGTTGCCCTCGGGCAGCTGGCCCACGATTTCGCTATGCGCGTGCTGGCCGATCTGGCGGATCAGCGTCTTGCGGTAGCCCTCTGGCATCCAGTCCTTTGGCTCGATCTTCTCGCCCGCGTCGATGCGCGCCTGAAAGGCGGCCAGCATCTCCGGGTCGTCATTCGTCGCCTCGGATTTCACCATCTGTGCATACATGGCTTTCTCCTTCCCTGAAAGTTTCGGCCGTTCAGACCCGTTCCATGATCAGCGCCACACCCTGGCCCACACCAACACACATCGTGCAGAGCGCATAGCGCCCGCCGCTGCGCTGCAACTGCCACATCGCCGTCGCCGCCATCCGGGCGCCGGATGCGCCCAAGGGGTGCCCCAGCGCGATGGCCCCGCCATTGGGGTTCACGCGCGGGTCGTCATCGGCGACGCCCAGATCGCGCAGCACGGCCAGGCCCTGGGCGGCGAAGGCCTCGTTCAACTCTATCACATCCATCTGTTCGATGGTCAGCCCTGTGCGCGCCAGCAGTTTCTTCACCGCCGGCACCGGGCCGATACCCATGACCCGCGGCGCCACGCCGGCGGCCACGCAGCCCAGCACGCGGGCGCGGGGCGTCAGGCCATGGGCCTTGGCGGCCGCCTCTGACGCCACGATCAGCGCCGCCGCCCCGTCATTGACGCCGGATGCATTGCCTGCGGTCACCGTCAGATCGGCGCCGTTGATGCCGCGCAGCTTGGCCAGCGCCTCGGCTGTGGTGCCGGCGCGGGGGTGTTCGTCGGTGTCGACAACCTTCGGGTCGCCCTTGCGCTGGGGAATCGTCACCGCGGCAATCTCGTCGGCGAAACGGCCGGCTTGCTGCGCCTCGGCCCAGCGGTTCTGGGACCGCAGCGCAAAGGCGTCCTGGGCCTCACGCTCCACCCCCCAGTCGGCGGCCACGTTATCGGCTGTCTGCGGCATGGAATCGATGCCGTATTGCGCCTTCATCTTCGGGTTGACGAAGCGCCAGCCGATGGTGGTGTCATAGACCGCGTTCGCGCGTGAAAACGCCCCTTCGGCCTTTGGCATGACAAAGGGCGCGCGGCTCATGCTTTCCACGCCGCCGGCGATGAGCAATTCGCCGTCTCCCGCCTTGATCGCCCGGGCGGCCATGCCCACGGCGTCCAGGCCAGAGGCGCAAAGCCGGTTCAGCGTCATGCCGGGCACGTCGACCGGCAGCCCGGCCAGCAGCGCGGCCATGCGCGCGACATTGCGGTTATCCTCGCCCGCCTGGTTGGCGCAGCCATAGATCACATCGTCCAGCGCCGACCAGTCCACGCCGCCATTGCGTTCCATCAGCGCGGCAATCGGCGCTGCGGCCAGGTCATCGGTGCGCACCGACGCCAGGGCGCCGCCGTAGCGGCCGATCGGGGTGCGAACACCGTCACAGATGAAAGCGTCGGTCATGATTCTGGTTCCTCCATAGGTATTTCTAAGGCATCAAACATCACAGATCAATCTTTTTTGTTGCTGGTTCTGTGATGCTTTTGCATGGTGCTCGCCCAGCGCCAGGCGTTGCAGGGCGGCATGGCGGTCAGCAAGGGTTTCCGGCTGTGCGGTCAGCGGTACGGTGCTGTTCTCCCAGGCCCGGGCGACATGCGCATCGGCCAGGGGCGACAACGCCAGATAAGCCCCGGCAAAGACCCGCGCGGCGTGGTGCCCGGCCCAGTCGGCGGGCAGGGCATCGGGGGGCAGCCGCGGGTCACGCAAGAGCGCGCGGCGGTAGTCATCGACCAGCAGAAGCCGCAGCGCCAGCGCGTCCTCGCCGGTATCGGGAACGGCCCGGGCCCGCGTGAAGCGGTTGAACCGGGTGATGAAGGCGTCATAGGCGCGGGCATGGGCGGCCAGATCGAAATGCGCAGCGGCAAAGGCGCGCAGCGTGGTCGCGTCGCCCTGCGGCTGGGCGGCGAACCCCAGAGCGCCCGGGGGCAGGGGGCCGGCATCCGTGCCCAGCGCCAGTTGCGGCTTCAGCCTGGCGTGCCCGCTGCGTTCAAGCGCGGCCATGCTTGCCTCCGGCGTGCTCGGGGCGTTGCGCGCCTCCGGCGCGGTGGGGCCCGCGCCATCGGGCAGCCAGACGAAACGCCAGCGGGGTTCCGGCGCGCGGGCGTAGATCAGCGCCGCCGCGGCGTCGAATTCGGCCATGGCCTGCGGGGTCAGCCGGTAATAGCTGCGCCGCCCCACCCGTTGCCCGGCCAGCTGCCCGGCGGCGACCAGACGCGACACCGCGGTGCGCACCAGCGTTTCGCTGATGCCCACCCGGGCGCAGGCGGCGATGATGCTGCCCATCCAGACCTCGCCGCCCCGGGGTGCCACGACATCGCCGTAAAGCGTGACGATGAAACCGGCCGCGCGCAGCGGCATCGACGCGGCCAGGGCATGCGGCAGGTCATCCTGCACGCCTTTGCCGCCGCCTGCGGGTTTCTGTTTCGCCTGCGCCATCCTGTCCCGTCTCCCTGCGCCGTTTTCTTGCCTCGTCCGGGGTGGTGCCTACCTCACCACCATGACCCTGCGAATCCTCTATAACGGTGCCTGTCCGATCTGCTCGCGCGAGATCAGGTTATACCGCCGGCTGGCCGAACGCCATGCCGCGCCGCTGATGTTCGAGGATCTGAACAGCACCGACCTGACCGGCTGGAACCTGACCCCGGACCAGGCACGCCGCCGGCTGCATGCGATGCAGGGCGACCGCCGCCTGCACGGGCTGGCGGCGTTTCGCGCGCTTTGGGCGCATCTGCCGGGCTGGCGCTGGCTGGCCCGAGCCAGCGGGCTGCCGGTGCTGCGCCCGGTGGTGGGGTTCGTCTATGACCGGATCGCGGCGCCGCTGCTGTATCGCCTATCGCGCGCGCGCTGATCCCTCTTGCACCCGCCCGCGCGCCGCGCCACCCTTGTGCGAGGATTGCAGAAGGAAACGCCATGTCCAAAGCCTATTGGGTAGCCCATGTCGATGTGCGCGACCCCGACACCTATGCCCGCTACCGCGCGGCCAATGCAGAGGCCTTTGCCAAATACGGCGCGCGTTTTCTGGTGCGCGGCGGGGCGCAAACCCAGAAAGAGGGGCATTGCCGCGCCCGCACCGTGGTGATCGAATTTCCCAGCCTGCAGGCGGCGACCGATTGCTACCACTCGCCCGAGTACCAGGCCGCGCTGGCGATTCGGGCGCCGGTCAGCGACGGGGATCTGGTGATCGTGGAAGGGTATGACGAGGGTTGACCCCCGCCACAGGCTGGACAAGCCGGCCCGGCGCGTCTAGGCGGGATGCGATCAGCCATCAGGGGGGCGCAGCCATGCGCAAAGCCAGCATCACCCGCCAGACGGCCGAGACCGACATCACCGTCGATCTGACGCTGGACGGCTCGGGCCGGTACGACAACGCCACCGGCGTGGGGTTCTTCGATCACATGCTGGACCAGCTGGCCCGTCATGCGTTGCTGGACCTGACGTTGCGCGCCAAGGGCGATCTGCATATCGACGACCATCACACTGTCGAGGATTGCGGCATCGCGCTGGGCCAGGCGCTGGCGCAGGCGCTGGGCGACAAGCGCGGCATCCGCCGTTACGGGTCCTGCCTGCTGCCCATGGATGACGCGCTGGTGCGCGCAGCGCTGGACCTGTCTGGCCGGCCCTATCTGGTCTGGCAGGTGGATTTCCCCACCGCGAAGATCGGCGGCTTTGATACCGAACTGGTGCGTGAGTTCTTTCAGGCACTTAGCACCCATGGCGGCATCACCCTGCATGTGACGGCGCTGGAGGGGATCAACAGCCACCATATTGCCGAGGCGGCGTTCAAGGCCGTGGCGCGCGCCCTGCGCGACGCGTTGGAGCCGGACCCGCGCAAGGGCGATGCCGTGCCCTCGACCAAGGGCATGCTCTAGGCCGATGCTGACCGTCATCGTCGATTACGAGAGCGGCAACCTGCATTCGGCGCAAAAGGCGTTCGAGCGGATGGCGCGCCAGGTGGATGCCGGGCAGGTGATGGTCACCGCGCGCCCCGAGGATGTGTTGCGCGCCGACCGCGTGGTGTTGCCGGGCGACGGGGCCTTTCCGGCCTGCAAGCGCGCGCTTGATGCCGTGCCGGGGATGATCGAGGCGCTGGGCGAGGCGGTGCTGCGGCGCGGCCGGCCGTTCCTGGGTATCTGCGTGGGCATGCAGATGCTGGCCAGCCGCGGCCTGGAATACGAGCCCGTGGCCGGGCTGGGCTGGATCGGCGGCACGGTAGAGCGGATCGCGCCCGGCGATGGGGCGCTGAAGGTGCCGCATATGGGCTGGAACGATCTGCTGGTGGATGACCGGGGGCATCCGGTGCTGGCGGATATCGCCGGGGGCACGCATGCCTATTTCGTGCATTCCTATCAGTTCCGCCTGGATGATCCGGCGCATCTCTTGGCGCATGTCGATTACGGTGGGCCGGTGACCGCCATCGTTGGGCGCGACAACATACTGGGCACGCAGTTTCACCCGGAAAAAAGCCAGGCCGCGGGGCTGGCGCTGATAGCCGGTTTCCTGCGCTGGCGGCCCTGAGCCAACGGTTGGCGCGGGGCGGTTTCGGTTTCAACAGGTTTTTTCTGGCGAGGGGGGCTTTGCCCCCCGCCCCGCCTTGCCGGCAAGGCGGGACTCCCCCCAGAGTATTTGCGGCAAGATGAAGGGGCGCGGGCGGGGTCCTGGCCTTTGCGGTCAGAACAGGGCGCGGGGCAGCCAGGTGGCGATGGCCGGTGCCAGCCAGATGATCAGGATCGCCACGCCCTGCAGCGCGATGAAGGGGATCACACCCTTGTAGATCATGCCGGTCGTCACCGATTTCGGTGCCGCGCCGCGCAGGTAGAAGAGTGAGAAGCCGAAGGGCGGGGTCAGGAAGCTGGTTTGCAGGTTGACCGCGATCAGCACCGCCAGCCAGATCGGATCATGGCCCATCAGGATCAGGGGCGGGATCAGAAGCGGCAGCAGGATCACCGAGATTTCCACGAAATCCAGGAAGAAGCCCAGCACGAAGACGAAGAGCATGGCGAAGATCAGCGCGCCCGTGGCCCCGCCCGGCAGGGCCTCCAGGATGGCACCGACGCGCCGTTCGCCGCCCAGCCCCACGAAGACCAGGCTGAAGAAGCTGGCCATCAGGATGGTGGCGAAGATCATCGCCGTGACGATCAACGTCTGGCGCAGGGCCGGGACCATCAGCCGGCGCCGGGTCAGCACCGCCAGCGCCACGATCACCGCCGCCATGCCGAACAGCGCCAGCGCCCCGTAGCCCGCGCCCAGCGTGAATTCGAAGGCGCCAGCGTCGGAGCGCTGCAGCCGCACCGGCATCGCGCGCGACGCCACCGCCAGCGCGCCGAAGGCCGCCGCCCCGCCCAGCATCAGCCAGCGCGGCGCGCCCTGCTTGTACCCGGCCAGCAGGATCGCGCCGATGGCGCCCACGCTGGCGGCCTCGTTCGGCGAGGCGACGCCGCCCAGGATCGCGCCCAGCACCGCGACGATCAGCAGCACCGGGGGCAGGATGGCGCCTGCCACCTCGCCCCGGCGGACGGGGCGGTCCGGGCGTTGCATCGCCGGGGCGTCTCCCGGGATCAGCCAGGCGCGCGCCAACAGATAGGCGATGTAGATCGTCACCAGCAAGAGCCCCGGCACCAGCGCCGCGGCGAATGTCTGGCCGACCGAGATGGTTTCGACGGAAAACCGCCCCTGGGCATATTGCGCCTGCTGGAAGGCCGAGGACATGACCTCGGCCAGGATGATCAGCAGGGTCGAGGGCGGAATGATCTGGCCCAGCGTGCCGGCTGTGGCCACCGACCCGGCCGCCAGGCGCGGGTTGTAGCCGTTGCGCAGCATCGCCGGCAGGGCGATCAGCCCCATCGCCACCACCGTCGCCCCCACGATGCCCGTGGACGCGGCCAGCAACGCGCCGACCAGCATGACCGAAACGCCCAGCCCCCCGCGCAGCGTGCCGAAGAGCCGGCCCATGGTTTCCAGCAGGTCCTCGGCGATGCGGGATTTTTCCAGCACTACGCCCATCAGCACGAAAAGCGGGATCGCGGTCAGCACCGGGTTGGTCATGATGCCGAAAAACCGCTGCCCCAGCGCACCCATCAGCGTGATGGAAAACACATCCAGCCACCAGCCCAGCAGCGCGAACAGCGTCGCCACCCCGGCGATGGTGAATGCCACCGGATAGCCCAGCAGGATGAAGCCGATCAGCGCGGCGAACATCAGGATATCAAGCGGCATCGTCCCCCCTTTGCAGACGGATCAGGTCACGAAGCAGGCCGGAAGCCGCCTGGATCATGAGCAACACGCAAAAGGCTGGCACCAGCGATTTCAGCAGGAACGAGGCCGGGATGCCGCCCACGGAAATCGGTCCCTCCAGGATCGCCCAGGATCGGCGGACCATCGGCCAGGACCAGTACAGCAAGATCAGCATCGACGGCACCAGCAGCACCAGATGGCCGAAGATATCGACCATTGCCTGCCCGCGGGGCGGCAACCGGGACTGGAAGATATCGACCCGCACATGCCCCTGCATCAGAAGCGTGTAGCCCGCCCCCAGCATGAAGATCATCGCATGCAGGTAAAGTACGCCCTCGCTGAAAAAGATCGAGGCCACGCCGAACACGTAGCGCGCCAGCACCAGCATGAATTGCAGCAGCACCATGGCCAGCACGCACCACATCACCGTGTTGCCGACGATCCGGTTGATCCAGTCCAGCATGTCGGCCAGGCGCAGCATTCGGAACCTGTGGCGTTGGGGTCAGGGAAGGGCAGGGGCACCCGCGCGGGCGCCCCTGCCAGCGGTCCTAGCGGTTGGCGCCGCCATAGTTGAAGTCCAGCTCGCGCGCGGCCAGCTGGGCGGTTTCCGAATGCGTCATGTATTCGACCATCAGCGTGCGATAGTCCAGGAAGCTTTCGGTGATCCGGCGTACCAGTTCGTCGCTGTCTGCCAGCATCTCGTCCATCACCTCGCCCATGGCGTTGCCCATGGCGATGATGATTTCCTCCGGCCATTCGCGGATCTGGGTGCCGCCGGCGACCAGTTCGCGCAGGGCCAGGGCGTGGTTGGTGTTGTATTCCGTCAGCACCGGGTTGTAGAGGCTTTCCGCCGCTACCGCCACGGCCTGCTGCAGGTCCTCCGGCAGGGCGTTCCAGGCGTCCAGATTGACCGCGCATTCCTCGGCCGAGGAAGGCTCGCCCACGCCGTTGTTGTAGTAATAGGGCGCGACCTGCTGGAAGCCGAGCGTGGAATCCGTCCAGGGCCCGATGAATTCGCCCGCATCCAACGCACCCGATTGCAGCGCCTGGAACATCGCCGGGCCGGACATCGCCTCGACCGCGACGCCCAGCTTGGACATGACCACCGAATTGAGACCCGTGGTCCGGTAACGCAGCCCGCGCAGATCATCCAGTCCGTTGATTTCATTCCGGAACCAGCCGGCCCATTGCGGGCCCGAATTGCCGCACAGGAAGGGCTTGAGGTTGAAGCGGGCATACATCTCATCGTAAAGCGCCTGTCCGCCGCCATGCAGCATCCAGCCATGCGTCTCGATGGCGTTCAGGCCCAGCGGCTGGCTGCCGAACAGCAGGATGCCCTGCGATTTAGACCCCCAGTAGGCGGGCACGGCGTGGTAGATATCGGCCGTGCCCTCGCCCACGGCGTCAAAGACGCCCATGCCGGGAACGATCTCGCCCGCGGCGAAAAGCTCGATCTCCAGCCGACCGCCGGAAATGGTGGTGATCCGGTCGGCCAGCATCTGCGCGGCGACCCCCGGCCCGGGCAGATTGCGCGGCCAGGCCGAGGCCATGCGCCAGCGGATGGTGCCCTGCGCGATGGCGGGCGCGGCCAGCGTGCTGGCGGCCGCGCCCAGCGCGGCGGTGCCAAGGAAGGCTCTTCTTTTCATGGTCGTCTCCTTTGCTGTTGGATTTCCTGTTCAGTCCTTCAGGATGCCCGGCAGGGTCAGCCCGTGTTCGCGTGCGCAATCCAGCGCGATGTCATAGCCCGCATCGGCGTGTCGCATCACGCCGGTGGCGGGGTCGTTCCACAGCACATTCGCCAGACGCCGGTCGGCATCTTCGCTACCGTCGCAGACAATGACCATGCCGGAATGCTGCGAAAAGCCCATGCCAACGCCGCCACCATGATGCAGGCTGACCCAGGTGGCGCCGGATGCACAATTCAGCAGCGCATTCAGCAGCGGCCAGTCGCTCACCGCGTCCGATCCGTCCTTCATTGCCTCCGTTTCCCTATTGGGGCTGGCAACGGAACCCGAATCAAGATGGTCGCGGCCAATGACCACCGGCGCCTTCAATTCGCCGCTGCGGACCATTTCGTTGATCGCCAGCCCCGCGCGGTGCCGGTCGCCCAGCCCGATCCACATGATCCGCGCGGGCAGACCCTGAAAGGCGATGCGTTCGCGGGCCATGTCGAGCCAGTTGTGCAGATGGGTGTTCTCGGGGAACAGCTCCTTCATCCGCTGGTCGGTCTTGTAGATATCCTCGGGATCGCCCGACAGCGCACACCAGCGGAACGGGCCCACGCCCCGGCAAAAGAGCGGGCGGATATAGGCGGGCACGAAACCTGGGAAGGCAAAGGCGTTTTCCAGCCCCTCGTCCTGCGCGACCTGGCGGATGTTGTTGCCATAGTCCAGCGTCGGCACGCCGGCATTCCAGAAATCGACCATCGCGGCAACATGGGTCTTCATGCTGGCGCGCGCCGCCCTTTCCACCCCCTTGGGGTCGCTTTCCTGTTTGGCGCGCCATTCGGCCACGGACCAGCCCAGCGGCAGATACCCATGCAGCGGATCATGGGCCGATGTCTGATCGGTAACCATATCCGGCCGCGCAGTGCCGGCTTTCATGCGCGTGACCAGTTCGGGAAACACATCGGCCGCATTGCCGATCAGTGCCACCGATTTCGCCTCGCCCGCCTTGGTCCAGCGGTCGATCATGGCCAGCGCCTCGTCCAGCGAATGGGCCTTTTCGTCGCAATAACGGGTGCGGATGCGGAAATCGGCGCGGGTCTCGTCGCATTCCACGGCCAGACAGCAGGCGCCGGCCATCACCGCCGCCAGCGGCTGCGCGCCGCCCATGCCGCCCAGACCGGCGGTGAGGATCCATTTGCCGCGCAAATCGCCCTCGTAATGCTGGCGCCCGGCCTCGGCGAAGGTCTCGTAGGTGCCCTGCACGATGCCCTGGGTGCCGATATAGATCCAGCTGCCGGCGGTCATCTGGCCGTACATCGCCAGGCCCTTGCGGTCCAGCTCGCTGAAATGGTCCCAGGTGGCCCAATGCGGCACCAGGTTGGAATTGGCGATCAGCACGCGCGGCGCGTCGCGATGCGTGCGGAAGACGCCCACGGGCTTGCCCGATTGCACCAGCAGGGTCTGGTCATCGTCGAGATCTTTCAGCGCCGCGACGATGCGGTCGAAGTCATCCCAGGTGCGCGCGGCGCGGCCGATGCCGCCATAGACCACCAGCTCATGCGGGTTTTCCGCCACATCCGGGTGCAGGTTGTTCATCAGCATCCGCATCGGCGCCTCGGTCAGCCAGCTTTTGGCGGTGATCTCGGGGCCGGTGGGGGGGAAGATGTCGCGGATGTTGTGGCGGGGATTGTTCATCTCAGGACCTCAGTGTTGGTGCCAGATCGATCAGACGGGTCAGGATATCGGCCAGGATCGGGCGCAGGCGCGCGGCCTTTTCCTCGGCATAGGCAAAGGGCGGGGTTTCGGTCTCCAGATGGGTTGATTGGGCCAGTTCCATCTGGATGGCGTGGACGCCCTGCGCGGGGCGGCCGTAATGGCGCGTGGTCCAGCCGCCCTTGAAGCGGCCGTTCAGGACATGGCTGTGGCCCTTTGACCGTTCGACAGCATCCATCACCGCCTGCGTGATGCGCGCGTCGCAGCTGGTGCCGTCGGCGGTGCCGATGTTCATGTCAGGCAGGCGACCGTCGAAGAGGAAGGGGATATGGCCGCGGATCGAGTGGCAGTCATAAAGGATTGCCACGCCGTGGCGGGCGTGGATGCGGGCGAGTTCGGCCGCGATGGCGGCGTGATAGGGCTGGTGGAAGGCGCTCAGGCGCGCGGCGGTGTCGCTGTCGGTCGGCGGGGTGGACCAGATCGGTTCGCCGTCGAAATCGGTCAGAGGGATCAGACCGGTGGTGTTCTGCCCGGGATAGAGGCTCTCGGCGCCGGGCGGGCGGTTGGCGTCGATCACGTAGCGGTGGAATGTGGTGCGCACGATGGTGGCGCCGGGGATCAGGTCTGCGTAAAGCCGGTCGATATGCCAGTCGGTATCGGTAAGCTGCCGGCCGCGTGCGTTCAGCCGGGCGAGGATTTCCGGCGGCAGGAAGGTGCCGGTATGGGGCATGCCCAAGAGCAGCGGGCTGTCGCCGCGGGTGATCTCGACAGGGTCAAGGGGCGGGTTCATGGCCGGGCCTTTGCGTGATCAAGCGGCCGGGCTGCGCCCGACGCGATGCGTTGAGGGGGGCGCAGCCCCCCGTCCGCTGGCGCGGACTCCCCCCGGAGTATTTCAGGCAAAATGAAAGGAGCGGTCATAGCGTGAGGTCCAGATCGGTGACCTGGCCCAGCTGGCCGGCGAGGGTGAGGGCGGCGGCGGCGCGGATATCGGGGGCGAGGTAGCGGTCGGTCTGCAAGGGCGGGCTGGCCGCGTGGATCGTGGCGAGCGCCTGATGCAGGCGGGGTGAGGTGGCAAGCGGCGCGCGGAAGGTGATGCCTTGCGCGGCGCAGAGGGCCTCGATGCCGAGGATGGGGGCGAGGTTGGCGGCCATGCGGTGCAGGCGGCGGGCGCCATGGGCGGCCATCGACACATGGTCTTCCTGATTGGCCGAGGTGGGGGTGCTATCGGTGCTGCAGGGGTTGGCGAGGTGCTTGTTCTCGCTCATCAGCGCGGCCGTGGTGACCTCGGCGATCATCAGGCCGGAGTTGAGACCCGGATCCGGTGTCAGGAAGGGCGGCAGGTCGAAGCTGAGCGTGGGATCGACCATCAGCGCCACGCGGCGCTGGGCGATGGCGCCGATTTCGGCCAGCGCCAGCGCGATGATATCGGCGGCGAAACCCACGGGTTCGGCGTGGAAATTGCCGCCCGAGATGATGCCTGCCGCGGTAACGAGCGGGTTGTCGGTGACGGCGTTGGCCTCGGTTTCCAGCGTGGTGGCGGCGAAGCGCAGAAGGTCCAGCGCCGCGCCCAGCACCTGCGGCGCGCAACGGATGCAATAGGGGTCCTGCACGCGGGTATCGCCTTCGCGGTGGCTTTCGCGGATCTGCGAGCCCGCCATCAGGGCGCGCATGGCCCCTGCCACTTCGATCTGGCCGCGATGGCCGCGCAGGCTGTGGATTTCGGGTTGCAGGGGCGCGGTGGAGCCCATGATGGCATCGGTGGAGAGGCAGGCGATGACCAGGCTTTCGCGCGCCAGCCGCCAGGCGTCGAACAGCCCCGCCAGCGCCAGCGCGGTGGAAAATTGCGTGCCGTTGATCAGCGCGAGCCCCTCTTTCGGGCCCAGCGTGACGGGGCGCAGCCCCGCCCTTTCCAGCGCCGCATCGCCGGGCAGGGTTTCGCCGTCCAGCACCGCCTCGCCCGCGCCGATCATCACCGCTGTCATATGCGCGAGCGGCGCCAGATCGCCCGAGGCGCCGACCGAGCCCTGCACCGGGATCACCGGGGTGACGCCGCGTTCCAGCATGCCCTCGATCAGCGCCACCGTTGCCGGTTGCACGCCCGAGGCGCCGCGGCCGAGGCTGAGGAGTTTCAGCGCCATCATCAGGCGGGTGGTGGGGATATCCAGCGCCTCGCCCACGCCGCAGGCATGACTGAGGATCAGGTTGCGCTGCAGGGTCGCGGTGTCGGCGGGCGCGATCTTGACCGAGGCGAGTTTGCCGAAGCCGGTATTGACCCCGTAGACCGCCGCGCTGCCCTCGGCCGCTTGGCGCACCTGCGCCGCCGCTGCGGCGATGGGGCCGGCGGTGGCGGGGTCCAGCCGCGCGGGCAGGCCGTCGCGCCAGAGCGTCTCAAGCTGGGCAAGGGGCGTGGCGCCGGGGGTCAGGGTCAGCATGGGGCGCCTTTCAGCCAGCGTTGGTGAAGCGGGTTGAAGCCGATGCGCCAGGCGAGTTCGGCGGGGTTTTCCACGTCCCAGACCGCCAGATCGGCGCGCAGCCCCGGGGCGAGGCGCCCGCAGTCGGTCAGGCCAAGGGCGGCGGCGGCATGGACCGTGACCCCGCGCAGCGCCTCCTCTGGCGTCAGGCGGAAGAGGGTGCAGCCCATGTTCATCGTCAGAAGGAGCGAGGTCAGCGGCGAGGAGCCGGGGTTGCAGTCACTGGCCAGCGCCATCGCCACGCCATGCGCGCGGAAGGCGGCGATGGGCGGCGCCTGGGTTTCGTGCAAGGTGTAAAAGGCGCCCGGCAGCAGGACGGCGACGGTGCGGGCGGCGGCAAGGGCGCGGGCGTCATCCTCGGTGGCGTATTCGACATGGTCGGCCGACAGCGCCCCGTAGCGGGCGGCCAGCGCGGTGCCGCCGGTATGGGCCAGTTGTTCGGCGTGCAGTTTCACCGGCAGGCCCAGCGCGCGGGCGGTGTCGAAGACGCGGGCGATCTGGGCGGGGGTAAAGGCGATCCCTTCGCAGAAGCCGTCCACCGCATCGACCAGCCGTTGCGCCTGGGCCGCGTGCAGGGTGGGTATGCAGATGTCATCGATATAGGCGTCGGCGTCGGTATCCGGCGGGCAGGCATGGGCGCCCAGGTAGGTGGTCAGGATACGCACAGGCCGGAGGGTGGCCAGGCGGCGCGCGGCACGGAGCATGCGCAACTCGGTGTCGTGGTCCAGCCCGTAGCCGGATTTGACCTCGATGGTGGTCACGCCCTCGGCGAGCAGGGCGTCGAGTCGGGGCAGGGCGCTTGCGACCAGGTCATCCTCGCTGGCCGCGCGGGTAGCGGCGACGGTGGACAGGATGCCGCCGCCGGCGCGTGCGATTTCGGCATAGCTGGCGCCCTGCAGGCGCAGCTCGAATTCGCGCGCGCGGTCGCCGCCATGGACCAGATGCGTGTGGCAGTCGATGGGCGCGGGCGTGATCAGCCGCCCGCCCATATCATGCCGGGGCAGGGCGGCGTGTTCGGCCGGCAGGTCTGCCGCCGGGCCAGCCCAGCGGATATGCCCGTCCGCCAGCACCAGCGCGCCATCGCGGATCAGCCCGTAATCCGGGCCGGCCAGGGTGGCGAGATGGGCGTTGCTCAGAACCTTGGGGGACATGCGTGCCTTTGGTGGTTGGGGGGGCTTCGGGCTTGTCAAACGCGATCTTGTCGATAATATGAGTGCACATAATATCGCCTGTCAACAGATTTCCGAAAGCGGGGTGGGCCATGTCGATACTGTTTGCGAAACAGGCGCTTTTGCCCGGTGGCTGGGCGCGCGATGTGCAGATCGCCATGGGCACGGACGGGCGAATCGCCTCGGTCACGCCGGGTGCCGCGCCGGCGGGCCAGCGGGTCGATATCCTGCTGCCGGCGCCGGCCAACCTGCACAGCCACGCCTTTCAGCGTGCCATGGCCGGGCTGACCGAACGCCGGGGGCCGGACCCGCGGGACACGTTCTGGACCTGGCGGCAGCTGATGTTCCGCTTTCTGGACCGGCTGACGCCCGATGATGTGCAGGCCATCGCCGCTTTCGTGCAGATGCAGATGCTGGAGGCGGGCTATGCCTGCAATGTCGAATTTCACTATCTGCACCACCAGCCGGGCGGGGTGCCCCATGCCGATCTGGCCGAGATGGCCGGGCGGATCGCGGCGGCGGCGGATCAGACGGGCATCGGGCTGACGCTGTTGCCGGTGCTTTACCAGCATGGTGGCTGCGACGGGCGGGCGCTGGGGCCGGGGCAGGTGCGTTTCGGCAATGACCCCGACGGGTTTGCCCGGCTGATGGCAGCCTCGCGCGCCGCGCTGGCAGGGTTGCCGGTGGATACCGTGCTGGGGGTGGCGCCGCACAGCCTGCGTGCGGTCTCGCCCGCCGGGCTGGGCGCGGCCGTGGCGCTGGGGGGCGCGGTCTGCGACGGCCCGGTGCACATGCATCTGGCCGAACAGGTGGCCGAGGTGGAGGAGGTGCAGGCGGCATGGGGTGCCCGGCCGGTGCGCTGGCTGCTGGAGAATGCCGCGGTCGATGCGCGCTGGTGCCTGATCCATTGCACCCAGATGGAACCGGACGAGACGCAGGCCCTGGCCGCCACCGGCGCCGTGGCGGGGCTGTGCCCGATCACCGAATCCTCGCTGGGTGACGGCATCTTTGACGGGGTGCGCTGGCTGGGCGCGGGCGGGGCCTTTGGCGTGGGGTCGGACAGCAATATCCGCATCGCGCTGGCCGAGGAACTGCGCACGCTGGAGTATTCGCAACGCCTGCGCGACCGCTCGCGCGCGGCGCTGGCCAGTGCGGAGCGGTCCACCGGCCGGGTGCTGTTCGAGGGCGCGGTGCGCGGTGGCGCGCAGGCGGCGGGGCGTGCAGCCGGGGCGATTGCGCAGGGGCTGTGGGCGGACCTGCTGGCGCTCGATGGCGGCGCGGTCGATCTGACCGGGCGGCAGGGCGACGCGGTGCTTGATGCCTGGATCTTTGCCGGCGATGACCGCATGGTGGCCGATGTCTGGGCGGCCGGGCGGCACTTGGTGCAGCACGGGCGCCACCATGGGCGCGAGGCGATCACCGCGGCTTACCGGGCCGTGCTGCAAAGGTTGGGCGATGCAATCTGACCGACAGGGCGGTGGGCAACACGGTGGGCAGCATGGTGCGCCCCCTGGGGGGCAGCGCGGCGCGGGACTGGGTTGGCAGGCGGTGCGCGACGAGGCGCTGCGCCGTATCCGTACGCGGCAATGGCCGCCGGGCGAGTTGATCCCCAACGAGGCCGATCTGGCCCGCGAACTGGGCTGCGCGCGCACCACCGTCAACCGCGCGCTGCGCGACCTGGCAGAGGCCGGCTTTCTGGACCGCCGGCGCAAGGCCGGCACCCGCGTGGCGCTGACGCCCTTGCGCAAGGCGACGCTGGAAATCCCTGTGATCAGCGCCGAGATCATGGCGCGAGGCGGGCAGCCGGGGTATCGTCTGCTCGCGCGTCGTCTGGCCCCGGCACCGGCGGCGGTGCGCGACCGCATGGGCGTGGCGCCCGATGCGCGGCTGCTGCATCTGCGCGCGCTGCATCAAAGCGACGGGGCGCCTTATGTCTATGAGGACCGCTGGATCAACCCGGACCCGGTGCCGGGCCTGTTGGATGTGGATTTCGCTGTCGAGAACGCCAATGCCTGGCTGGTGCGCAACGTACCCTACACGCGCGGCGAACTGACCCTTTGCGCCGTCAACGCGGATGAGGCGGTCGCGCGGGCGCTGGGCTGTGCGCCGGGGACGGCTGTCTTCACCATGGAGCGGATCACCTGGGCGGGCGAGGCCTCGGTCACGCTGGTCGCACAGCACCATGCGCCGGGCCACCGGCTGACAACGGCGATATGACAGGTCCAGCAGGGCGGGTTCAGTAAGTCGGGGCCAGCAAGACGGGGCGCTTGCACCCGGGGCGCTTGCACCCAGGGCGCCTTACCCCGGCTTTCGCGTCGCCTTCTCGTCGATGCCGGACTGCCCCTCGCGCCGGGTCAGTTCGGCCTCGATATCGGCCAGGGCGACGCCGCGCGCGGCGCACATCACCAGCAGGTGATACAGCACATCCGCCGCCTCGGCCGTCAGGGCGGCGCGGTCGCCGCGCACGGCCTCGATCACCGCCTCGATGGCCTCTTCGCCGAATTTCTCGGCGCATTTCTCTGGCCCCTTGGCCAGCAGCCTTGCCGTCCAGCTGTTGTCCGGATCGGCCGCCTGCCGCGCCGCAATCGTCCCTGCCAATCGTTGCAGCGCGCTCATGTCAGGCGTACCGGGATGCCGGCGGCGGCCATATGGGCCTTTGCCTCGCCGATGGTGAATTCCCCGAAATGAAAGATCGACGCGGCCAGCACGGCCGAGGCCCCTGCCACGCGCACCCCGTCCACCAGATGATCCAGCGTCCCCACCCCGCCCGAGGCGATGACCGGTATGCCCACCGCATCGACGATGGCGCGAGTCAGGTCCAGGTTGAACCCCGCCCGCGTACCGTCGCGGTCCATCGAGGTCAGCAGGATCTCGCCCGCGCCCTTCGCGGCCACCGTCCGGGCGAAGTCAACGGCGTCGATGCCCGTGGGACGCCGCCCGCCATGGGTGAAAATCTCCCACCGACCCGGCGCGACCGTCTTGGCGTCGATGGCCACCACGATGCACTGGCTGCCGAAACGGTCGGCGGCGCGGGCCACCACATCCGGGTCGGCCACGGCGGCAGAGTTGAACGATACCTTGTCTGCGCCGGCCAGCAGCAGGGCGCGCACATCCTCGGCCGAACGCACACCACCCCCCACCGTCAGCGGCATGAAGCACTGTTCTGCCGTGCGGGTGACCAGGTCGAACATCGTGCCGCGGTTTTCATGCGTGGCGTGGATGTCCAGAAAACACAGCTCGTCCGCGCCGGCGGCATCATAGGCGCGCGCGGCCTCCACCGGGTCGCCGGCATCGCGCAGATCGACGAAATTGACGCCCTTGACCACGCGGCCATCGGCGACGTCCAGACAGGGAATGATGCGCGTCTTCAGCATGGCCCGCCAATACACCGCCGCGCGCCCCGGATACAAGCGTGCCTGCACCCTGCGTTACGCGCGAAAGTCGAAACGCGCGGGGTCGAAGCTGGCCTGCAGGGCGGCATCGAGGTCGGCCATGGTGACCGGCAGGCCCAGATCGACCAGGCTGGTCACGCCATGCCCGGTGATCCCGCAGGGCACGATGCCGTCGAAATGGCTCAGGTCCGGTTCCACATTGATCGACAGCCCGTGAAAGCTGACCCAGCGGCGCAGCTTGATGCCGATGGCGGCGATCTTGTCCTCGCGCGCGGTGCCGTCGGGCAGGGGGGGCTTTTCCGGCCGGGTGACCCAGACGCCCACCCGGCCCGCGCGCCGCTCGGCGCGGATGTTGAAGGCGTCCAGCGAGGCGATCACCCAATCCTCCAGCGCGCAGACGAAACGGCGCACATCGCGGCCCCGGCGGTTGAGGTCCAGCATGACATAGACCACCCGCTGCCCCGGCCCGTGGTAGGTATATTGCCCGCCGCGCCCGGCCGAATGCACCGGAAAGCGGCCGGGCCGGGTCAGGTCCTGGGGGCGGGCCGAGGTGCCGGCGGTGTAAAGCGGGGGGTGTTCCAGCAGCCAGATCGCTTCGCCCGCGCGACCGGCGGCGATATCGGCCACGCGGGCCTCCATCGCGGCCAGGGTGGCGGCGTAATCGGCAAGGCCGGGCAGGTGGCGCCAGTCGATGGCGCCGGGGGCGTTGGGCGGGGCAGGGGCCTGCATGCGGGTCAGCCTGGTTTCGCGGGCAACAGCCCGGCATCGCGGATCGCGGCCATATGGCGCCGGCTGACCGGAATTGCCAGCCCCTCGCCCGCGGTGCCCTCGC
>SKHK01000175.1 GCA_007117005.1 Paracoccaceae bacterium | reverse complement strand
TCGAACCACACATCCAGAATGTCGAACACCTGCTCCCACTCGTCCGGGTCGTGCAGCCCCTCCAGCACCCGCTCCTTGAATCCCTCGGTGTACCAGACATCGGCGCCCTCGGCCTCGAATGCCTCCACGATGCGGGCATTCACGGCGGCGTCGCGCAGCAGGAAATCCGGCGCATCGGGCCGCGCGCCGCGGCGCGTGAAGCAGGTCAGCGGCACGCCCCAGGCGCGCTGGCGGCTCAGCACCCAGTCCGGCCGGTTCTCGATCATCGAATAAAGCCGGTTGCGCCCGGTGGCCGGGGTCCAGGTCACCAGCTGGTCGATGGACGCAAGCGCCCGCTCGCGGATCGTGCGCCCGTGCGCGTCCATCCCGTCGCCCAGTTCCCGGTCGATGGCAGCGAACCATTGCGGCGTGTTGCGATAGATCACCGGCGCCTTGGACCGCCAGCTATGCGGATAGGAATGCTTCAGCCTGCCCTTGGCGAACAAGGCCCCCGCCCCGGCCAACGCCTTGATGACGCTGACATTGGCGGGCCCTTCCTTGCCCTCGGGCGTGATGATCTGCTGGCCGCCGAAGAGCGGCAGATCGGGGCGGTAGCTGCCATCCTCCAGCACGTTGAAGGTCATCGCCAGCCCGTGTTTCAGGCCGATCTGATAGTCGTCATCGCCATGGCTGGGCGCGGTATGCACGAACCCGGTGCCGGCCTCATCCGTCACATGGTCACCGGGCAGCATGGGCACGTCGAAATCCCACTCGCCCGCACCACCCTCGATGCCGCGCAAGGGATGCGCCAGCACCAGCGCGGCCAACTCATCCGCGCTGACATCCCGCACCCGCCGCGCCTCGACCCGCGCGGCGGCAAAGCAGCTTTCGGCCAGCGCATCGGCCAGCAGCACATGCTCGCCGAGCGCGGCCTTGGCATGCTCGCCCAGCGCAGTTACCTCGTAGACGCCATAGGCGATTTCCAGCCCGAAACAGACCGCCCGGTTCTGCGGGATGGTCCAGGGCGTGGTGGTCCAAATCACCACCGACAGCCCCTTCATCTTGCCGAAAATACTCAAATCCGACGCCGCGTCCCCGTAAACCACGACGGGGAATTTCGCCCAGACCGTATGGCTGGAATGGTCCTTGTATTCGACCTCCGCCTCGGCCAGCGCGGTCTTTTCCACCGGCGACCACATCACCGGCTTGGACCCCTGATAAAGCGCGCCGTTCATGACGAATTTCATGAACTCGCCCGCGATCACCGCCTCGGCGTGGTAATCCATCGTCAGATAGGGCTCGTCCCAGTTGCCGGTCACGCCCAGGCGCTTGAACTCCTCGCGCTGCACATCGATCCAGCCCTCGGCGAAACGCCGGCATTCCTGGCGGAAATCGATGACCGGCACGGCATCCTTGTCCAGCCCCCTGGCGCGATACTGTTCCTCGATCTTCCACTCGATGGGCAGCCCGTGGCAATCCCAGCCCGGCACATAGCGCGCGTCAAAGCCCAGCATCTGCCGGCTGCGGGTGATGAAATCCTTCAGCACCTTGTTCAGCGCGTGGCCGATGTGCAGATGCCCGTTTGCATAGGGCGGCCCGTCATGCAGGATGAAGGGCGGGCGGTCCGCGCCCTTGGCGCGCAGCCGGTCATGGATGCGCAACCGCTCCCAACGGGCCAGCCATTCGGGCTCGCGCGCGGGCAGGCCGGCGCGCATCGGAAAGGCGGTGTCGGGCAGGAAAAGGCTGTCGCGGTAATCAGGTGTCTGGGCAGACATGCATGTCCTCACGGGAAGAAGGCAGGATCAGGGGCGCCACAGGCAAAGGCAAAGGCGCAGGCGAAGGCTTCCCGGCGGGCTGCTGTTCAGCCCGCCGGGCCGGTAATTCGCAGATCGTTCATGCGCCACTGTCCCATCGGCCCGCTTATAGGCCCGGCCCCGGGAAGGGTCCAGAGGGCCTGCGCGGGCAAGGCGCGCAGAATTTTCTTGCATTTACGCCGTCCCCGTGGCGACTGTTACCGGATGAAAACAGTACAGGCTTTGCCGCTGATGAAAGCCCCGCTTCGCGCCTCGCCGGCCTGCACCGCGAAAACTCGCGGCGTGACCCCACCCACGGGCACCGATTTTCCCCGCGCGCTTTTTGCACCGGATACCATCCCGTCTGGCAAGGACTATTATGAACACTCGCTCACCGTGGCGCTGCTGCGTGCACGGGAGGTGACGATGCGCCGCTTCAAGCATTTCGCCGATGCCCATGACCTGAGCCTGCCGCAATGGCGTGTCCTGCGGGCGCTGGCCGATGGCGAGCCGCTGGATGCGGGCACCCTGTGCCGGCGCTGCGTGATCCTGCCACCGTCGCTGACACGCATCCTGCGCGCGCTGTGCGAGCGCGGGCTGATCGCCCCCGTGCCCAGCCCCGATGCCCGCCGCCATACCGTGCGCCTGACAGAGGCCGGGCAGGAACTGTTCTGCACGCTGGTCGTGCAGTCCGAAAGCACAAGGCGAGAGATCGACGCGGCCTTCGGCCCCGAGAAGATGGCGCTGCTTCTGGACCTGCTCAACGAGTTGCGCAGCACGACCGAGACCCTGCCGGATATCACCCCGGACAGCGGTGCCTGATCGGTCCGACGGGCGCGGGGCGCGCGCGCCTACGCGCGTCCGGCCACCGCCGATAGCTGCAGGGGGTCGACCCCGATGGATTGCAGCGCCGCTTTCCAGCGGGCCTCGGCGCGGTCGCTGCCAAAGATCAGCTCGTCGCTGGCGTCACAGGTCAGCCAGGCGTTGGCGGCGATCTCCTGCTCCAGCTGCCCCTCGCCCCAACCGGCATAGCCCAGCGCCAGCAGCCAGTGTTGCGGGCCCTCGCCGCGCGCGATCTGCGCCAGAACATCGGTCGACGCGCTCAGCATGCGCCCGCCCTCCAGCGCCTGGCTGCCCTCGCCACTGCCCAGCTCGTCGCTGTGCAACACGAAACCGCGCTGGGTTTCCACCGGGCCGCCAGCCATGACCGCGCGGTCGGCCACGCTGTCATCCTCCAGCGTGATGTCCAGCTGCTTCAATATTTCGGCCAGCGTCAGATGCGGAATGGCGCGGTTCAGCACCAGCCCGAAGGCGCCGCCGGGGGAATGCGTGCATAGCAGGATCACGCTGTTGGCAAAACGCGGATCGCCCATCGCCGGGGTCGAGATCAACAACTTGCCTGTCAGATCGAATGCCATTGTCACCTCTTGCCCGGCTGACCGCAGTGCCGGCGCTGCCCTGCACGTGATCCAACTGTGCCGCGACCAGCCGCGAAAGAAAAGGGGGCCGAAGGTCACAGCAAGCACGCGGGCATGGTGGAACGCGGGCATGGTGGAACGCGGGCATGGTGGAACGCGGGCAGGGTGACATGGTGGGATGGTAGAACGGGGCACGGCATCACATGCCACAGCGATGCAGGAAAGACGCGCCGGCGCCGTGATGCGGGCATATCGCCGTTTTGTGACTTCCGGGCGGGTGGGGCACCCTGCTACGCCTTGCGGCCATGAAACCGAACCACCCCCCCTGCCCTGCCCCCCGTTT
>SKHK01000030.1 GCA_007117005.1 Paracoccaceae bacterium | reverse complement strand
GAGGCAGAGGCCACCGATGACGACGCGCCGGCCCGCGCGGAAGCCGTCGCCGAAGCTGCCGCAGAACCCGATGCAGAATCCGGGGCCGCCGAGACCGTCGAGATTGCAGACGCCGACGACCCCGCGCCGCGCCGCGGTGGCCTGTTCGGTTTCCTGCGACGGTCCGCGCCCGAGACAGACACCACGGCCGAACCCGGCGCCATTACAGAGACCGCGCTGGACGCGCCCCCCGCCGCAGAGATCGCCGCTGGGGCAGCCGCAGAGGCAACAGCAGCGGCACCGGCGGCAGACGCCCTGACCGACCCCGCAGTGGCACCGCCCACCGCAGCCCCCACGGCCGATACCGCCGAACCCGCCCCGCGCGAACGCCGCGGGCTGCGCGCGCTCTTTACCCGAAGCACGCCCGCCCAGACCGCCCCCGAACCCGAAACCACGACCCTGATCCCCACACCCGAGGCAGAGGCGGCCGCCATGGCGCCCGCCGCGGCACCGGACCGGCCCTTCGTGCAGATCGGCATCTTCAGTGTCGAGGGCAACGCCACTGCAGCGCGCGACCGGATGCGCCGCGCCGGCCTGCCGGCAGAGATTCGCCGCGGGCGGGTCGATGACCGGCAGTTCTGGCGCGTGGTGGTGGGCCCGGCCGCAAGCGAAAACGCGCAGGCCGACCTGCTGCGCCAGACGCGCGGCATGGGCTTCGACGACGCCTATGCGGTGCGGCGATGACGTGACGGGCGGCCGGCGGGACCCGGCCGCACGGGCGCAATGACGTTTGATATTTGCGCCGTGCTGGGGCAGAACCGGGGGCGATGATCCCGCCCGGAACGGGCCCAGAACGGGAATGCCCGCATGATCCGCCCTTTTCTTCGCCGCCTCAAGACCGCCGCGCGCAGCGCCTGCGCTGCGGCGACAATCACCGTGCTGGCGCTTGGTATGGCATCCGGCCTGCCGGTGGCTCAGGCACAGCCGCTTTTCGACAGCGCGGCGCCCAACATTCTGGTGATCGACCACAATACCGGGCAGATCCTGCTGGAGCGCAACGCCGATGTGCCCCTGCCGCCCGCCTCGATGTCGAAGCTGATGACACTGCTGATGCTGTTCGAGGCGGTAGAGGACGGCCGTGTCACCATGGAAACCACCTGGACGGTTTCCGAACGCGCCCGCGCCATGGGCGGTTCGCGCATGTTTCTGGAAACCCGCCACCGCCCCACCACCGAGGACCTTATCCGCGGCATCGCGGTGCTGTCGGGCAATGACGCCTCGGTCGTGGTGGCAGAGGGGCTGGCCGGCAGCGAGGAAGCCTTTGCCCGCATCGCCACCGCCCGTGCGCGGCAGCTTGGCATGACCAATACCAACCTGACCAACGCCTCAGGTTGGCCGGACGCGGACCACCAGATGAGCCTGCGCGATCTTGCCATCCTGGCCACCCATCTGATCGAGGAACACCCCCGCTTCTACAGCTACCTGGCCGAGCCGAGCTTTACCTGGAACAACATCAGCCAGGACAACCGCGTGCCGCATCTGGGCACGGCGCTGGGCCTTGACGGGCTCAAGACCGGCTTCACCCAGGCGACGGGCCGCGCGCTGGTGGGCTCTGCCCGGCAGGGCGACCGGCGTGTGGTCTTCGTCTTTTCCGGCATGCCCAGCGATCAGGCTCGCGCGGACGAGGCCGAGCGCATCATCAACTGGGCCTTCCGCCAGTTCGCCCAGCGCGACGTGGCGCGCGAGGGGCAGGTCCTGGCCGAGGCCGAGGTCTGGATGGGCGCCGAGCGCCGCGTGCCGCTGGTCGCGCCGCGCGATCTGCCGGTGCTGGTCCCCGCGCTGGGCGATGGCGCAATCGCCGCGCGGGTGGAATATGACGGGCCGGTCCCGGCGCCGATCGTCGCGGGGCAGGAACTGGCGCGGCTGGTGATCGCCATGCCCGACGACCAGACGGTCAGCTTTCCGCTGGTGGCCGGCGCCGATGTGGCGCAGGGCGGTTTCATGCCACGGATGCGCAGCGCCGTCGGCGTTCTGGGCGGGCACCTGGGGCTGGAGGGGCCGTGAGCAGCACGCGGCCCCGCAGCAACCGGCCCGGGCGGATGTCATGAGCCTGTTCATCAGTTTCGAGGGCATCGACGGCAGCGGCAAATCCACCCAGGCGCGGCTGTTGGCGCAGGCGCTGGGCGCGCGGCTGACGCGCGAACCCGGCGGCGCCCCCGGGGCCGAGGAGATCCGCCGCCTGCTGGTGCAGGGTGACGCCGCGCGCTGGTCTGCCGAGACCGAGATCCTGCTGTTCACCGCCGCGCGGCGAGACCATCTGGAACGCACCATCCGCCCCGCGCTGGACGAAGGCAGGGTGGTGGTCTGCGACCGTTTCACCGATTCCACCCACGTCTATCAGGGCGCGCGGGGCGGCGCCGGGATGCGCGAAAAGGTCGATCTGCTGCATGATGCCATGATCGGGATCGTGCCGGACCTGACCTTCCTCATCGACACCGACCCCGCCACGGCGCTTTCGCGCGGGCAGGCGCGCGGCGGGGCGGAGGACCGGTTCGAAAGCCTGGGCCTGGGCTTTCAGCAGGCTCTGCGCGCGGGTTTTCTGGCGCTCGCCGCCGCCGAACCCGGCCGCTTTCGGGTGATCGACGGCAACCGCCCGCCCGAGGTGATCGCGCAGGAAATCGAAGGGCTCGCCCGCGCCACCATCGCCGAACGCGCGCATGGCTGAGCCCGACACCCTGCCGGAACTGGACCGCTGCGAGGGCGCGCCCCACCCGCGCCATACCGAACGGCTGTTCGGGCAGGAGGCGGCCGAGGCCGCGTTCCTTTCGGCCTTTGCCGGGGGGCGGCTGCATCACGGCTGGCTGCTGACCGGCCCGCGCGGGGTGGGCAAGGCGACACTGGCCTGGCGCATCGCGCGGTTTCTGCTCTCCCAACCCGCGCCGGGCGCCGATGCCGGCCTGTTCGGCGCGCCGCCCCGGCCCGAAAGCCTGGACCTGCCCACAGGTCACCCCGCCGCCCGGCAGGTGGCGGCGCTGTCGCATCCCGGGCTGAAACTGATCCGGCGCGGGCATGACGACAAGGGCCGCCCGCGGCAGGTCATCACCGTCGACGAGGTGCGCGGCCTTGGCGCGTTTTTCGGCCTGTCGAACGCGCAAGGCGGGCGGCGCGTGGTGATCGTCGATGCCGCCGACGAGATGAACGCCAATGCCGCCAACGCCACCCTGAAACTGCTGGAGGAACCCCCCGCGGGCGCGGTGCTGCTGCTGGTCGCGCATCAGCCCTCGCGGCTTCTGCCCACGATCCGCTCGCGCTGCCGGGTGCTGCGGCTGGGGCCGCTGGCGCCCGACCCGATGGCCCGCGCGCTGGAACAGGCGCTTGGCGCCGTGCCGGATCAGGGGCCGGAACTGGCCGCGCTGGCCGGCGGTTCGGTGGGCGAGGCGGTGCGGCTGGTCGCGGGCGACGGGCCTGCCGCCTATGCCGATATCCTGCGGCTGATGACCGCAATGCCCGGCCTGCCGCGCCCGGCGCTGAACACGCTGGCCGACAGCGCGGCGGCG
>SKHK01000147.1 GCA_007117005.1 Paracoccaceae bacterium | reverse complement strand
AGGCGCCGGGGCCGACGCCGCGGCGGCGATGGCCTTCCGGACGTCTTCCTTCATCACCCGCCCGTCGCGGCCTGTGCCGGAAACCTGGTCCCGGTCCAGGCCGTGCTCGGCCATCATCTTCTTCGCCGAAGGCGCATCCTCGACATCCTTGCCGGTTTCCTTGGCCGCCGGTGCCGGCGCCTCGGCCTGCGCAGGCTTCCTGGTCGCGCCAGAGGCGCCGCCGATCACCGCCAGTTGGGCGCCGGCCGATACCGTGCTGCCGGCCTCGGCCATGATCTCGCTCAGCACGCCCGCGGCCGGTGCCGGCACCTCTACCGACACCTTGTCGGTCTCCAGTTCGCACAGCATCTCGTCGGCTGCGACCGTGTCGCCCACCTGTTTGAACCAGGTCGCCACTGTCGCCTCGGTCACGCTCTCGCCCAGCGTCGGCACCATCACCGGCACCGTTTCGGCGTCGATGTCGGTGCCGGTCTTGTCCGGCGCGTTCTCTTCCGCCTTCTCGGCTTCTGCCGGGCGGGGCTGTGGCGTCTCGGGCCCGGCGGCGCCGGCCTCGGCGATGACCGCCAGCAGGGCGTCGACGCTCACGGTCTCGCCCTCTGTCGCCACGATCTCGGCCAGTTTGCCCGCCGCCGGTGCCGGCACTTCCACCGTCACCTTGTCGGTCTCCAGTTCGCACAACATTTCGTCCATCGCGATGGCATCACCCGGTTTCTTGAACCAGGTCGCCACGGTGGCTTCGGATACGCTTTCGCCCAGAGCGGGCACGCGGACTTCGGTACTCATCGGGTCACTTTCCTTCGATCGTCAGCGCGTCATCGATCAGCGCTTCCTGTTGTGCCTTGTGTTTCGATGCAAGCCCCGTCGCCGGCGAGGCCGATGCCGGCCGGCCCACATAGCGCGGCCGCTTCTTCACCGTGTCGATCTGATCCAGGGTCCATTCAATCCAGGGTTCGATGAAGCTCCAGGCGCCCTGGTTCTTCGGCTCTTCCTGGCACCAGATCACTTCGGCCTGCGGGAAGCGTCCCAGTTCGGCCTTCAGGGATTGGGTGGGGACCGGGTAAAGCTGTTCGACGCGCAAAAGATACACATCGTCCAGCCCGCGCTTGTCGCGTTCGGCCAGCAGGTCGAAATAGACCTTGCCCGAACACAGCACCACGCGCCGGATCTTGGCATCGGGCTTCAGTTGCGTGTTGGAATTGCCCTTTTCGGCGTCATCCCACAGCACCCGGTGAAAGGTCGACCCATCGGTGAAATCCTCGGCCCGGCTGATGCAGAGCGGGTGACGCAGCAGCGATTTCGGCGTCATCAGGATCAGGGGCTTGCGGAAATCACGGTGCAACTGGCGGCGCAGAATGTGGAAGTAATTGGCCGGGGTCGAACAATTGGCGACGATCCAGTTCTCCTCGGCCGAGTTCTGCAGGAAACGCTCCAGCCGGGCCGAGCTGTGTTCCGGTCCCTGCCCCTCGAACCCGTGGGGCAGCAGGCACACCAGGCCGGACATGCGCAGCCATTTCGATTCGCCCGAACTGATGAACTGGTCGAACATGATCTGCGCGCCGTTGGCGAAATCGCCGAATTGCGCCTCCCACATCACCAGTGCGTTGGGCTCGGACAGCGAATATCCATATTCGAACCCCAGCACGGCATATTCGCTAAGCATCGAATCGATGACTTCATAGCGCGCCTGGCCGGTCTTGATGTGGTTCAGCGGGTAATAGCGTTCTTCGGTTTGTTGGTCGATCAGGCCGGAGTGGCGCTGGCTGAAGGTGCCGCGCGTGCTGTCCTGACCCGCCAGGCGCACCGGATATCCCTCTACCAGCAGTGAACCGAAGGCCAGCGCCTCGGCCGTGGCCCAGTCGAAGCCCGCGCCGGTCTCGAACATCTTCTTCTTGGCGTCCAGTTGCCGTGCCACCGTGCGGTGGATCGAGAAATCCGACGGATAGCCGGTCAGCGCTCGGCCGACCTCCTGCAGGGTCTCGGCCGTGATCCAGGTCTGGCCGCGCTGGTATTCCTCCTGCGCCTTCGGGCGCATCGCCTTCCAGCGGCCGTCCAGCCAGTCGGCCTTGTTGGGGCGGAATTCCTTGCCGGCCTCGAATTCGTCATGCAGATAAGACTGGAAAGCGGCCTTCATGTCCTCGATTTCGCCCTCCGGGATCAACCCGTCGGCGACCAGGCGCTCGGTGTATAGCTGCAGCGTCGTCTTGTGCTTCTTGATAAGGGTGTACATCTGGGGGTTGGTGAACATCGGTTCATCCCCCTCGTTATGGCCGAAGCGGCGATAGCAGAAGATGTCGATCACCACATCCTTGCCGAATTGCTGGCGGAACTCGGTGGCAACCTTGGCAGCATGCACCACGGCCTCGGGGTCGTCGCCGTTGACATGGAAGATCGGCGCCTCGACCATCAGTGCAATGTCGGTCGGATAGGGGCTGGAGCGGCTGAAATGCGGCGCCGTGGTAAAGCCGATCTGGTTGTTGACCACGATATGCATGGTGCCGCCGGTCTTGTGCCCGCGAAGGCCGGAAAGGCCAAAGCACTCGGCCACCACGCCCTGCCCGGCAAAGGCCGCATCGCCATGCAGCAGGATCGGCAGCACGGCGCGGCGTTCGCTGTCGTTGATCTGGTCCTGCTTGGCGCGCACCTTACCCAGCACCACGGGGTTGACGGCCTCCAGGTGGCTGGGGTTGGCGGTGAGCGACAGATGCACGCTGTTGCCGTCGAATTCGCGGTCGGAACTGGCGCCCAGGTGATATTTCACATCGCCGGAGCCATCGACATCCTCGGGCTTGAAGCTGCCGCCCTGGAATTCGTTGAAGATGGCGCGATAGGGTTTTTCCATCACATTGGCCAGCACCGACAGACGGCCCCGGTGGGGCATGCCGATGGCGATTTCCTTCACCCCCAGCGCGCCGCCGCGCTTGATGATCTGCTCCATCGCCGGGATCAGCGCTTCGCCGCCATCAAGGCCGAACCGCTTGGTGCCCATGTATTTGACATGCAGGAATTTTTCGAAGCCCTCGGCCTCTACCAGCTTGTTCAGGATCGCGCGGCGACCCATCCGGGTAAAGCTGATCTCCTTGCCGTAGCCCTCGATCCGCTCTTTCAGCCAGGACGCCTGTTCGGGGTCCGAGATATGCATGAACTGCAGCGCGAAGGTGCCGCAATAGGTGCGTTTCAGGATGTCCAGGATCTGGCGCATGCTGGCCACTTCCAGGCCCAGAACCTTGTCGATGAAGATGGGCCGGTCCATGTCGGCCTCGGTAAAGCCATAGCTTTCCGGGTCCAGTTCCGGATGCACGGACTGATCGCGCATGCCCAGCGGGTCCAGATCGGCGATAAGATGACCGCGGATGCGATAGGCGCGGATGATCATCAACGCCCGCAGACTGTCGATGACGGCGCGCTGGACCTGGGCATCGGTAACCTCGATGCGCTTCTTCTCAGCCTCGGCCCTGATCTTGTCGCCCGCCGCGCGAGCCTCCTTTGCCGGCGGGGCGGCGGGCCACTCGCCGGTCAGCGCGGCGGTCAGGTCGTCAGCAGGCGTGGGTGGCCAGTCGCGCCGCGCCCAGCTTGGCCCCTTCGCGGCCTGCCTGGCGGTGCCGTCGTCTTCTTCCAGACTGTCGAAAAAGGCGGCCCATTGCGCATCCACATTGGCGCGGTTCTCCGCGTAGCGGGCGTGCATCTGATCGATATAGGCCGCATTCGCCCCCTGCAGGAAGCTTGAAGCGTGGAACTGGTCGTTGGGGCTTTGTTCGGTCATGGTGTGCCTCACTCCGAAGGCGGGAAAAGGGAACGGGTCATCAGCCCGTGACGGGCATTCAGACGGTCTGACGAGGCCGCTGCATCCGCGCTGTTCGCGCGGCGGCGCGTCGCCAGCATCGTGAAGGCCCCGTCATCGGGCAGGGCGAAGGGGCCGAAAGACAGGACGGCATCGCCTTGGGGCATGGCCTCCGGCTGGTCGGCCAGGGCGGTTTCGAACAGGTCATCGACCAGATCGCCCTCGGCCAGAGAGACCCAGCATTCCATCGCGCGCTGCCCGTCGCTGGCGGTCAGGCCGGTAACGAACAGCACCGCGCCGGGCCGGATCATCAGCGTCCGGTCCTGGGTCAGCCGCAGCCATTCCGCCCGGTTGGCCTGGCGCGACGTGCTGTCGGCGGGCGCGGTGCCCTCTGCCTGCGCGCCGGCCAGCGGCTCGAACGCATCGGCCAGGCGCAAGGCGATATCGCTGCGCATCTCTGACGGGGCGATCTGCCAGCCCGCCTGGACCAGCGCGGCGCGGTAGCGGTCGGGATCGAAATGGCCCTCAAGACAGGCCAGGATCGGCGCGATGGGCAGGCCGGCGGCGGGTGGCTGCGCGGCCGTTTGCGGCGTCGGTTGGGCCGCGGCTGGCTGGGCGGACAGGCACAGCACCGTCAGGCAAACCGTCAGGGCCGGCCATGACGGCCGCCCAGCCCTGCCTGATGCGATGCGGCACCCAGCGCCCATGGCCCTTACCCCGAGATTGCCTTCTGCACCGCCTCGCCCAGCGTGGCGGGGCTGTCGGCAACCACGATCCCGGCCTTTTTCATGGCCTCGATCTTCGATTCCGCATCGCCCTTGCCGCCGGCGACGATGGCCCCGGCATGGCCCATGCGCCGGCCCGGCGGTGCCGTGCGGCCGGCGATGAAGCCGGCGGTGGGCTTCCAACGGCCCTTCTTGCGCTGCTCGGCCAGGAATTCGGCGGCCTCTTCCTCGGCCGATCCGCCGATCTCGCCGATCATGATGATCGACTGCGTTTCGGGGTCGTCAAGGAACATGTCCAGCACGTCGATATGTTCTGTCCCCTTGATAGGGTCGCCGCCAATGCCCACGGCGGTCGACTGGCCCAGGCCCAGATCGGTGGTCTGCTTTACCGCCTCATAGGTCAGCGTGCCTGACCGCGACACCACCCCGACCGAGCCGCGCTTGTGGATATGGCCGGGCATGATGCCGATCTTGCAGGCATCGGGCGTGATGACCCCGGGGCAGTTGGGGCCGATCAGCCGCGCGGGGCTGTCCTGCAGCGCGCGCTGGACGCGCATCATGTCCAGCACCGGGATGCCCTCCGTGATGCAGACGATCAGCTCCATCTCGGCGTCGATGGCCTCCAGGATGGAATCGGCGGCAAACGGCGGCGGGACATAGATAACGCTGGCATTGGCGCCGGTCTTTGCCTTGGCCTCGTGCACCGAGTTGAACACGGGCAGGCCCAGATGCTCGGCCCCGCCCTTGCCCGGCGTCACGCCGCCGACCATCTGCGTGCCATAGGCAATGGCCTGTTCGGAATGAAAGGTGCCCTGAGAGCCGGTGAAGCCCTGGCAGATGACCTTGGTGTGCTTGTCAACGAGAATGGCCATGAACGGTTTTCCTTGGTCTTGGTCGCGGTCGCCACCATCTTTCGGGGGCGCGGCGTCAGTCAGTGAAAATGAAAGCGGACCGCGGCGCCCGCCGAAGAGATGCAGACCGGGTCCTGGCCATCGCTGCGGATAACCAGCGGCGGCAGGCCCGGGGCGGAAAGCTGCCGACAGCCATCGGTGGAACGGCTGCGGCGTGGGTCGGTTCGGGTGGCCTCGAACAATGAAGCACTGGCCAGATGCTCGGCGTCATCCGTACCGAGCATGGCGCTGGACACATCGCAGAAGCCGCCATCCAGGGCCAGCAGGACGAAGATCGCCTCGTCATGCGAAACGATCTCGTAGATCCCCATTTCCGGCGCGGGATAGACCTGCATGCCGCGGCTGGCGAACAGATCGGCCGTCGCCGGGCCGTCGCCGCCCCCCAGCAGGCACCCGGCAAGGGCCGCCTGAAAGGCGCGCGTCGGGTCCGATGACGGCATCATGGCCAGAAGCTGCTGCAGGGGCTGCGTGGCCATCACGGGGGCGCCGGATGCCAGCAGCGCCGCCAGCGCCAGCCCGGCGCCAAGGCGGATTGCCGGCTTATTGCCCATCCCCTTCATGATTGCCCCCCCGCGGCCATGCGCCGCCTCAGCCCTTGACGGCCTTGACGATCTTCTGCGCGGCATCCGACAGGTTGTCGGCGGCGATGACGTCCAGGCCGGAGGTGTTGATGATCTCCTTGCCCTGTTCGACATTCGTGCCTTCAAGGCGCACCACCAGCGGCACCTTCAGGCCCACTTCCTTCACCGCGGCGATCACCCCCTCGGCGATGATGTCGCAGCGCATGATGCCGCCGAAGATGTTGACCAGAATACCCTTCACATTCGGGTCAGAGGTGATGATCTTGAACGCCTCTGTGACCTTCTCCTTGGTCGCGCCGCCGCCCACATCCAGAAAGTTCGCAGGCTCGGCGCCGTACAGCTTGATGATGTCCATCGTCGCCATGGCCAGGCCCGCGCCGTTGACCATGCAGCCGATCTCGCCATCCAGCGCGATGTAGTTCAGGTCGAACTTGCTTGCCGCCAGTTCCTTGGGGTCTTCCTCTGTCTCGTCGCGCAGGGCCAGGATATCGGATTGGCGATAAAGCGCGTTCGAATCGAAGCCCATCTTGGCGTCCAGGCACTTCAGATCGCCCTTGTCGGTGACGATCAGCGGGTTGATCTCCACCATCTCGGCGTCCTTTTCGACGAACAGCCGGTACAGCCGGTTCACCAGATCGACGCATTGCTTGACCTGCTTGCCCTCCAGCCCCAGCGAAAAGGCCACGCGGCGGCCGTGGAAACCCTGGATGCCGGTGGCGGGGTCGATGGTGAAGGTCAGGATCTTCTCGGGCGTGTTTGCGGCGACTTCCTCGATGTCCATGCCGCCTTCGGTCGAGCAGACGAAACCGATCCGGCTGGTCTGGCGGTCCACCAGCAGCGCCAGATAAAGCTCGCGCTCGATGTCGGAGCCGTCCTCGATGTAGATGCGGTTCACCTGCTTGCCGGCGGGGCCGGTCTGATGCGTGACCAGCGTGCGGCCCAGCATGGCATGGGCATGCTCTGCGGCCTCTTCAACCGATTTCGCCAGGCGCACGCCACCCTTTTCACCGGCCGCGGCCTCCTGAAAGCTGCCCTTGCCGCGGCCGCCGGCATGGATCTGCGCCTTGACCACCCAAAGCGGGCCATCCAGTTCCCCGGCCGCTGTCTTCGCCTCTTCGGCGCGAAAGACCACGCGGCCATCCGATACCGGAACCCCGTAGCTGCGCAGCAGACCCTTGGCCTGATATTCATGGATGTTCACGTGCACTGTCCTCGTCTGATGCGAATTTGGGCAGTTTCATGACATGAATTCGGGCTGGCAGGAAATGAAAAACGCGCTAAGCAGGGTGGGCCGGGCGAGATTCAGCCTGTTGTGATCACTGATTTTCGGTGTGTGATCACAGATTGGCGCGGGGGCGGCAAGCGGCCGGCAAGGGCGATCAGGCGGGGGTGGCATGCTGCGCTGGGCAAAACGACTGGCAAAGGCGACGGCCCGGCCCGCTTGGTCCGTGGTGCTGCTGGCCAGAGAACCCGCGCCGCTGGTTCTGGCCAATCTGTGCTGGCATCTGGAGGCCGGCGCGCGCCATGTGCATCTGTATCTGGACGACCCCGAAGACCCCGTCGCGGCGCTTGCCGCCGGCATTCCCGGGGTTTCGGTGACGCCATGCGATGACGCGTTCTGGCAGCGGCTGAACGGCGGGCGGCCTGCGCTGCAGACCCGGCGGCAGGCGCTGGTGGCGACCCTGGCCTATCGTGCCACGACTGAGGGCTGGATGGTGCATCTGGATGCCGACGAATTCCTGTGGCCGCCGGGCGGGCTGGAGCCCGACCTGGCGCAACTGCGCCCCCGGGCGCCTTGGTTGCATCTGCCGGTGAAGGAGCGTTGCTACCTGACGCCATCACCGCAAAACCTGTTCGAGGGCGCCTTCCTGTCGCCGCAGGGGGCCGCCACGCCGCAGGACCCGGACCGCGCGGCCTTTCTATCGCGCGGCCTGTCCGGGCATGCGGCGGGCAAGGGCGTCACGCGTTGCGGCCTGCCGGCCGAATTGCTGCCCCATGCCCCCCGGCTGGCGGGGGAACGCCCCCCGGCCGATAGCGCGCAGGGCAGTTGCGTTCTGCATTTCGACGGGCTGACGCCGTTGCACTGGATTATCAAAATCATGCGCTATGCCGCGCATCCGCCGGGGCAGTGGGAACGGTTTCTGGGGCCGCACCGCCGCGCGCAGGTGGCCCATGCGCGCGCGATCATGGCCGATCCGGCGGCGTTGCGGGCCTTTCACGATCTGCTGAAACACCGCCCTGATACTGGCGCGGGCGCTGCAGTGCTGGCCTTCGATCCGGCGCCGGCGATGCACGCGCGGCTGGACGACCCGCCGGCGCTGGACGTTGCCTCCTTCGATGCGCTGCTGCGTCAGACCTGCCCCGAGGCCGCGGCATTTTCCTGACCGCGGCGCAAGGATGCCCTATGAGCAACAGCCCCGGCCCGGGCCGCCCGCGGTGGGCAAGCCCGCCAGCCCGCGGGGGCCTTTTGCTCTATGAGCGCCCCTTGCCGACGCGCGCCGTTACCGACAGGTTGCGCCGGCGGGAATTGCTGTGGCGCCCTGTTGCCGCGTCCGATGCTGCGCTCAGGGCCTGCACCGCATGGCCATGGGCGTCGGCCGCAAGTGGCGCAACCTGCCGCCATCTGCATCACGCGAAAGGTCAGCGACCGGCCGTCATGCCCCCTCGCCCTGGACTGGCGCGCGCAGGCCCGAGACCTGCCCGCTTTCCACCATCAACCCGCCGGCCAGAACAAGCACCGTCTGCCCATCCTCTCGCCGGGCCTCGCGCACGGGCTGATAGACCGGAACGGGCGTGGCATCGATGACGCGCCCGCCCTCCGTCTGCTCCATCACGAAGCGATAGCGGCCCTCCGGCAGGGCCATGCCATCGGCGCCGACGCCCTGCCAGGTGATGCTGGCGCCATCGGCCGGCAGGTCACGCCGGTCCACCACCGTGCCCATCGCGTCGCGCACCACCAGTGTCGCCGCCTCGCCGGCGGGGCGCCTTTCCGGCGCCAGCGTGATCGGCGCGCCATCGAACCACGCATCCCCCGCGACGCGCGCCTCCATGCCGACCCAACCCTCCAGGTCGGCAAGCGCACTGCGTTCGACAAGCGCGGCAAGCAGGCGGTTCGTCTCCACCTGCTGTTCGACCCCGGAAAATGTCGCCAGTTGCACAGCGAAATCGGTCGATGCCATCGGGTTGAGCGGGTCCTGGTTCTGCATCTGCACAGTGAGCATGTTCAGAAAGGTCAGGTAATCCGATTCCAGCCCGGGCGACGGTGCCTGCGCGGCGGGCGTCCGGGGTGTGGCCGGCGCGGCGGCGGTGGCAGGGGTAACGGTCATGGTCGTCTCCTTCTGATGAGGTCCGCGGGGAAGGGGCGGTCAGAATCTCAGGTCAAGTCGGCCTGTCTGGGCCAACTGCCCCGCAGGCATGGCGGGCAGCGCCGGGCCGGGGTCGGTGCTGGCCATCGGTCCGGCCTGCGCTTCGCCGCTGTCTCCGCCACCCTCTCCGTTCTGTCCGTTTTGCCGGAATTGCAGGTCCAGCGACCCGAAGCCCAGCGCATGCAGATCGTCGGCCAGTTGATCGACATGGCGGCGCATCAGGTCCAGCGTCTCCGGCCGGTCGGCGACGATCAGAAGCGACAAGCCCTGATCACGCGTCTGCAAGGTGATGTCCACGCGGCCCAATTCGACAGGGGCGAGTTGCAGCGTGACCTGCCCTCCGCCTGCGTTCTGAACCGCAACTGCCATCTGACCGGCGACCTGGCGCAGCACCTGCCGCTCGCTTCCGCTGCCCGTGACGCTGAACGCGTTGTCAGGCCCGGTGGCCTGCGCGGTGGCCTGCGCGGCCGCCCCTGGTGCAGGCATTGCCGCGTCATCCATCGGGGGGGCGCCCGCCAAGGGCAGGCGATCCGCCAGAACGAACGCGCGCTCGTTTTCCGCCGGAATGCGGGTGGGCGGCGGCGGTATCGTGCCGGCCGCCATGTCCTGCGGCGCCGTCTGCGGTCTGACCGCGTATTGCGATGTGTCCCGCGCCGCGGCGGGCGGGGCTGCCGCGCGACCGTCGCGGGCCCCAGCGGCGGGGTGCCGGGGCGTGTCCGGGGCAGCGTGCGTCTGTGCGCCCGATGTTCCTGCCGCCGTCACGGCCGGACTGATGGCCAGGCCGCGTATCTGCCACTCTGCCGCGTGCCATGCCCCGTCCGGAGCCTGCGGGGAGAGACCATGCCGGGGTGGTGCGGTGTCACCGGGCGCCGGACCCGCCTTTTCCGGCGTCCCCTGTGGCGTCTCCTGCGGCGGTTCCCTGACGGCGGTCGGCCGGTTATCGGGCAGCGGGCGCTCGGCCCCGGGAACGGGGGTGGCATCGCCCCCGGGCAGGCGTTCGCGGGCGGTCTCGTGATGCTCTGCCGCCAGGGCTGGGTTCGTGGCGGGCCGCGGGGCATCGGTCTGCGCCGGCTGCGGCGACAGGCGCCGCGTTGCGTCATGATTGCTCGCCCCGGCGCCTTGCCGGCCCGGCAGGCGGCCATGCGTGCCATTCGCTTCGGTATCGGCGGCGGTTGTCATGCCGTCGTCCGGCGTGGGCTCGTCCGCGGTGTCGACGGCGCCATCCGCCTGATCCTCCGACTCCGAGGCAGGCGGGCCCTCGGCCGCGCGCTGCGCCCGTTCCTCTGCCTTGCGGGCCGCCCCCATGACCTGCGCGAAGGCCCCGTTGGCGCCCGTCGACCGAGCAGCATCACCCGCAGCCGCCGCCCGACCGCGCGGCGCCGTGTCCGAATGGCCGATCCCGAAAGTTTCGAGGGATCCGTTGATCATCATGTCCGCTCCTGCCGACCTGGCCGTTACCGAAGCGATATCATCCGTTGGTTACCTGATCTTTACCGGCGCTCGGAAAGATACAGCCGGACAAAGCGGACGAGCAGAGGACATGATGATCGATCAGATTCCCATAACGGCCGGCACGCCACGCGTGGCGCCGACACCTGAAGACGGGGCAGCCCGGCCGGATCTGCGGCACAGCGCGGAAGCCTTCGAGACGGCTTTTCTGGCCGAAATGTTGAAACATTCCGGGATGGTCGCTTCCTCCGACCGCGATGAACAGGGTGATTCGCCTTTTGCCTCGTTCATGGCGGATGCTTATGCCGAGGCGCTGATGCGCCGGGGGGGCACGGGGCTGGCGGCGCGGATAGAGCAAGCGCTTGCCCAGCGTCTGCAGGGGGATACGACATGACCGCGATTCGCACCGCTCTGAACCGGCTCGACCGCCTGCTTCAGGAAGAGCATGCGCTGCTGCTGTCGCCTGCGCGCGGGCGCAGCGAAAAGCTGGCCGCCGAGCTTGACGGTGCCCTGCAGGCGCTGGAACGCGCAACGCCGCAGCCGTCGGACCGCGCCCTGGCCAGCCGGTTGGAGGCAACGCGCAAGAGCGCCGAACGCAACGCCCGTCTGTTAGGCGCCGCGTTGCAGGGGGTGCAGGATGCCGCCGCGCTGCTGACGGCGGCACGCGGCGCGCGCCATGTCAGCTACGGGGCCGATGGCAGGGTGGAAACGCATGCGGCGCCCGCGTCGCGCCTGCAGCGCAAGACGTGATGCGCGGTCCAGGGCGCAGCGCTGCCATTCCGGGCGGCAGTATCCGTGGGGTGGCGTGGTCACGCGGCGATGCCCGGGAAGGGCGCGCTGCGGCACGGGTGGCAACAGGCTGGGGGAGGCAGCCCGGGATGGTTGTGCCTCATCGACGCTTTCCGGGTGACGGTGCCTGCCCCTTTGGTACCGGCTGCGGCGCTTACGCCTGATAGAGCGGCAGATGGCGCACAGGGGGTTTCAGCGCGTCGCGGCAATAAGGTTCGGACAGGACCTTGCCGTCGATCATCACCTCCAGAACGGCGGGGCGGCCGGATGCCAGCGCCTCGGCCAGCGCAGGCGCGATCTCTTCGGGTTTCGTGATCCGCCGGGCATGGGCGCCCATCTCACCCGCGATCTTCGAGAAATCGGGGTTTTCCAGCGCCGTCCAGAAATAGCGCTCGTCGAAGAAATCATACTGGTTGCGCCGCTCGGCGCCATACACTTCGTTATTCATCAGCACGGCGACGAAAGGCACCTGCTCGCTGACCGCCGTCATCACCTCCTGCATGGTCATCGACCAGGAGCCGTCACCGATGATGCAGACGACCGGGCTGTCTGGCCGGGCCATCTTGGCGCCCATCGCGGTGGGATAACTGACCCCGATCCCGCCAAGGCTGCCCGGCGCCACATAGTGCCCTGCGCGTTCGGGGTTAAGATACGCGCCCGCGGTGCCCGAGACATTGCCGATGTCCAGCACCACGGTCGCATCCTCGGGCAGGGCCTGCGCCAGTTCCCACAGCGCGCGGCGGGGGTGCATGACGGGGGTGTCGATCTGCGACATCTCGGCCAGCTCGGTCGCCCAGGCGGCCTTTTCCTGCGCCACAAGCGCCTTGGCAGCCGTGCCATCGCCGGGCAGCGAACGCCCGTCCAGTGCGGCCAGAAGCTGCCCGGTCACCTCGGCCACATCGCCCAGAAGGCCGCAGGTGATGGGCACCTGCGCGCCCAGTTCCAGCGGGTCGTGGCTGTTCTGGACCAGCGGCACGCCCTCGGGCCAGAAATCGATCCCGTATTGCGGGTTCAGCCCGAAGCGGTTCAGCCGCGTGCCCAGCGCCAGGATGCAATCGGCCTGCGCCACAACCTTCATCGCGGCTTTCGAGCCCTGATAGCCGATCGGCCCCAGCCCCAGCGGATGACTGGCGGGGAAGGCATTGTTATGCATGAAGACATTGGCCACCGGCGCGCCCAGCTTTTCGGCCAGTTCCGCCACCTGATCGGCGCAGCCGGTGCGCACCACGCCCAGCCCGGCCAGAATGACCGGGTT
>SKHK01000242.1 GCA_007117005.1 Paracoccaceae bacterium | reverse complement strand
GGAGGCTGCGGGTGGGTGGGTGGGGCAGCCGCCGCCGCGGTGTCACGGGCCCGCGCCCCTCAGCGCCGCCGCAGCCAGACCACGCAGCCTGCCCAGACCAGCGCCACCACCACCATGTCGATCAGGATCAGCAGGGCCAGGTCGTCCTGGCCGACCGCGCCATCGGGCACGCGGAACAGCGCCAGACCGTCCAGCGCACCCATCGCCGACACCACCAGGATCGCCAACACGTTATTGACGAAATGCAACCCCCAGGCCATGCCCAGCGAACCCGTACGCGCGGTCAGATCCGCCGCCACCAGCCCGAAAAGCCCGGTCGCCGCCACCACCGCCCAGGCCAGCGCGCCCATCTCCTCGGGCGCGTAATGGGCCAGCCCGAACAGAACCGAGGGCAGCACCAGCCAGGCCAGCGGCGAGACGAAGCGCGCGGCAAGCTGCTGCTGCAGATAACCGCGAAAGACCAGTTCCTCGGCCCCGGTCTGGATCAGGATGCCGCACAGCGCCAGCGGCAGGAACACCAGCCAGACCGACAGCGGCACCGCCGGTTCCAGTGGCGGCGCCAGCGGGAACAGAAGCAGGCTTATCGCCCCTGCAATCACCACCATCAGCACCGCCCCGGTCACGAAATCCCGCAGCACCACCGCGGGCCGGCCGAAAAGGCTGCGCCAGCCACGCCCGTGCAACAACCGCGCCGCCGCCCAGGCCCCAAGGCCCATGCCCGGAAAGGTGGCAAGGAGCAGGATCAACGACCACGGCGTGCTTCCCAGGGCCAGCGTCTCTATCCGCGCCTGAAACCCCGGCCCGCCGGTCATCGCCCAGAGGGCCAGCGCCATCAGGCCCATCCAGCCGACATAGAACAGAAGGATCAGCGCAACGCCCGCCACCAGCCGCCAGAGCTGCGGATAAGCGCGCGCGGGCGCGACATAGGAATCAAAAGCCGGGCGCATGCGGGTCGTCCCTCAAAAACTGGCCTCCGGGGCCATCTAGACCGCCGCCGCCGCTGTGACCAGCGCAAGAACAATCGCGGGCCCGCGCGGCCCGCTAGCCTGTCATGCCGTTCAGCGTCTCTCTAGCCAGCACGCACAGGGCGGTCACGCCCCGCCGCGCTCCTTCAGACGATCGCGCAGCAGGCCCATGAACCTCTTGCCGTATTCCGGGTCGTCCAGCGCGAAATCCACGATCGCCTCCAGATAGCCGAACTTGCCCCCGCAGTCGTACCGTTTCGAGGGGTTCTCGATCGCCATCACCTGGCCCTTGCCGGCCAGGATATCGATGGCGTCGGCAAGCTGGATCTCGCCCCCCGCGCCAGGTTTCAGGCCGCGCAGAATGTCAAAGATCTCGGCCCCGAAGGCGTAGCGCCCGAATGACGCAAGGCGTGACGGCGCGTTGGCCGCATCCGGTTTCTCTACCACGCGGCGCACCGGCCACAGCCCGTCCTGCGGCTCGCCCGCGGGTTCGACGATCCCGTATTTCGACACCTCCTCGGGCGCGACCTCGGCCACCGACAGGATCGACCGGCCGGTCTGCTGCTGGGCATCGACCAGCGCCTGCGTCGGCAGCCTGTCGCCCTTCATCAGGTCATCGGCCAGCAGAACCGCAAAGGGCTGGCCACTGACCGCCGGTTCGGCGCACAGTACCGCATGGCCCAGGCCCAGCGGCTCTGGCTGGCGGATGAAAAGGCAACTTATCCCTTCGGGCACGATATTGCGCACCATGTCGCGCAGGTCGGACTTGCCTTTGGCCAGAAGCTGGTTCTCCAGTTCCAGATTGGCGTCGAAATGGTCGCCCACCGCGCGCTTGTTGCGACCGGTGACGAAAATCAACTCGGTGATGCCGGCCGCGATGGCTTCTTCGACGGCATATTGCACGATCGGCTTGTCGATGATCGGCAGCAGTTCCTTCGGCATGGCCTTGGTGGCGGGCAGAAACCGCGTGCCCAGGCCGGCCACCGGAAAGACTGCCTTCTTGATCCTTGCCATGATTATCTCCGCTAAGAAAATTGCGCTCAGTCAATCGCCTGAATACCGGAAAGGGCAGGCGCGGCGCCATCGGCGCCATAGCTGACCGCTTGATCTAGAACATTTCCCGAGGTCGTGCAATCGGCGCCACCTTCGCGCGCCGGTTGTGAATGGATTTTGCGGCAGATGCGTGGAAAAAAAGGCGCCGCCGGTTGCCCGGCGACGCCCCTTTGTCACGGCCTCATCGGCCAATCAGGCAAGGTCGAAGCGGTCGGCGTTCATCACCTTGACCCAGGCGGCGACGAAATCCTGCACGAATTTCTCGCCTGCATCATCCTGGGCATAGACCTCGGCATAGGCCCGCAGGATCGAGTTCGACCCGAAGACCAGATCGGCCCGCGTCGCCGTCCATTTCACATCGCCGGTCTTGCGCGCGACGATGTTGTAGCTGTTACGGCCCGTGGGTTCCCACTTGTAGGCCATGTCGGTCAGGTTGGCGAAGAAATCGGTGCTCAGCGCGCCCTCGCGCTCGGTGAAGACCCCGTGCTTCGTGCCGCCATGGTTGGTGCCCATGACCCGCATGCCGCCCAGCAGCACCGTCATTTCCGGCGCCGTCAGACCCAGCAGCTGCGCGTGATCCAGCATCATTTCCTCAGGCTGAACCACATAATCCTTCTTCAGCCAGTTGCGGAAACCATCGGCCACCGGCTCCAGATAGGCAAAGCTGTCGGCATCCGTCATGTCGTCCGTGGCGTCGCCGCGGCCCGGGGCAAAGGGCACCTCTACCGCGTGGCCCGCGGCCTTGGCCGCCTGTTCCACACCGACGCAACCGGCCAGCACGATGGTATCGGCCAGGCTGGCGCCGGCCTCCTTTGCCAGCGGCTCCAGCACGCCCAGCACCTTTTGCAGGCGCGCGGGCTCGTTGCCCTCCCAGTCCTTTTGCGGAGCCAGGCGGATGCGGGCGCCATTGGCGCCGCCGCGCAGGTCCGACCCGCGGAAGGTGCGCGCCGAATCCCAGGCCGTAGCCACCATATCGGCCACCGACAGGCCGCTCTCGGCGATCTTGGCCTTCAGCGCGGCCACGTCATAGCCGGTGTTGCCGGCGGGCACCGGATCCTGCCAGATCAGGTCTTCGGTCGGCGCTTCCGGCCCGATGTAGCGGGTGCGCGGACCCATGTCGCGGTGCGTCAGCTTGAACCAGGCGCGGGCAAAGCAGTCGTCGAAATAGGCCGGGTCGGCCATGAACTTCTCGCAGATTTCCCGATATACCGGGTCCACCTTCATGGCCATGTCGGCATCGGTCATCATCGGCATGACACGCTTGGTCGGGTCGGTGGTATCGACCGGCATGTCCTCATCCTTGATGTCGACGGGCTGCCACTGGTTGGCACCGGCGGGCGACTTGGTCTTTTCCCACTCATAGCCGAAGAGCAGCTTGAAATAGCCCATGTCCCATTTGGTGGGATGCGTGGTCCAGGCCCCCTCGACGCCCGAGGTGATGGCATTCGTCGCCTTGCCGTCCAGGTTGGGGTTCATCCAGCCCAGGCCCTGGTTCTCCAGATCGGCGCCCTCGGGCTCGGCGCCCAGCGTGGTGGCATCGCCATTGCCATGCGCCTTGCCGACGGTATGGCCGCCGCAGGTCAGCGCTGCGGTTTCCTCGTCATTCATGGCCATGCGGGCAAAGGTCTCGCGCACCATGCCGGCGGTGCGCATCGGGTCCAGCTCGCCGTTCACGCCTTCGGGGTTGACGTAGATCAGGCCCATCTGCACGGCGGCCAGCGGGTTTTCCAGCGTGTCCGGGCGCATCACGTCTTCGTAGCGGGTGTCCGAGGGCGGGGTCCATTCCTTCTCGGCGCCCCAGTAGATATCCTTCTCCGGGTGCCAGATGTCCTCGCGCCCGAAGGCGAATCCATAGGTCTTCAGCCCCATGGATTCGTAGGCCACATTGCCCGCCAGGATGATCAGATCGGCCCAGCTGAGGCGGTTGCCATATTTCTTTTTCACCGGCCACAGCAGGCGGCGCGCCTTGTCCAGGTTGCCGTTGTCGGGCCAGCTGTTCAGCGGCGCAAAGCGGATGTTGCCGGTACCGGCGCCGCCGCGGCCGTCGGACAGGCGGTAGGTGCCCGCCGCGTGCCAGGCCAGACGGATCATCAAACCGCCGTAATGGCCCCAGTCGGCCGGCCACCAGTCCTGGCTGTCGGTCATCAGCGCGGTGACGTCGCGCTTGACGGCGTCGAAGTCCAGCTTGGTGACTTCCTTGCGATAGTGGAACCCTTTCAGCGGGTTCCACTTGGTGTCATGCTGGTGCAGAATGTCCAGGTTCAGGTTGTTGGGCCACCAGGCCACCACCGAATCGCCTGACTTGCTGATCGCCCCGTGCATGACCGGGCATTTGCCGCTGTCGCTTCCGTCCATGGCTGTCTCTCCATTGCTTGCTGCGCCTGAGCGCGGTTTCATCCTGCGGTTCATGACCAAGCTGGGGTTTCATCGATGCGATTGCAACAACCCCCCCGGGCCATGCCTTACCGACGCTATACAGCAGGCGCCCGATTAGTTTAAGAACGATTTTCTGATTGTCGTGATAAGGTGTGCTTATGAAGGGCCTGACTCTGAAGCAAATGCGCTATTTCGAGGCGCTGGCCCGTCAGGGCCATTTCGGCCATGCGGCGGATATATGCGCGATCTCGCAGCCCGCGCTGTCCATGCAGATCCGCGAGATGGAGGAGACGCTGGGCGCGGCCCTGTTCGAACGCGGCCCGCGCGGCGTGACGCTGACCGGCTTTGGCCAGGCGGCGGCAGGGCATGTGCGCACCATCCTGCGTGAGGTCGAAGCGCTGGGCGATCTGGCCCGCGCCGCGCGCGAAGGGCTAGTTGGCCCCCTGCGGCTGGGCGTCATTCCGACGGTCGCGCCCTATCTGCTGCCCCGGCTGATCGGCCGGTTGCAGCGTGATCATGCGGGGCTGGACATCCATGTGCGCGAATCGCTGACCGGACGGCTGCTGGAGGAACTGGCCGACGGGCGGCTGGACACGGCCATCGTGGCGCTGCCGGTGTCGGAACCCGCGCTGCATGAAGAGCCGCTATTCGACGAACATTTCGTGCTGGTGCGCCCGCAGGCAGAGGCCGACAAACCCGTGCCCGACCCCGCCGCCCTGCGCGAAATGCGGCTGCTGCTGCTGGAAGAGGGGCATTGCTTCCGCGATCAGGCGCTGTCGTTTTGCGATTTCGGCGCCGCGCGGCCGCGGGAATTGCTGGATGGCAGTTCGCTGTCGACGCTGGTGCAGATGGTCGGCGCGGGCATCGGCGTGACGCTGATCCCGGAAATGGCGGTGCCGGTGGAAACCCGCTCGGCCGCGGTGGCGGTGGCGCGGCTGGGCCCGCCGCAGCCGGGGCGGCGTATCGGCATGATCTGGCGCCGCGCCACGCCCCTGCATCGGCAACTGGCGCAACTGGCCGATATGGTGCGCGCCCTGGCGCCGGGCGCGGGTGATGATGTCAGGGCGTGATGGTGATCGGCGTGGCGGTGCGGACCATCGCATAGATCACCTCGATCTCGCGGTCGGTCACGGCGATGCAGCCATCCGTCCAGTCACCCCGCGCGCGGCGGAAATCCGGGCCACGGCCGTGGATGAAGATATCCCCGCCCGGGTCCAGCCCGGCCTCTTGCGCGGCCGCGCGGTCGTCTTCATCCGGGTAACTGATACCCAGCGACAGATGAAAGCGCGACCCGGGATTGCGGCGGTCGATGATATAGGCCCCCTCGGGCGTGCGGCGGTCACCGCGCTGCCGCTTGTGGCCGATGGGGTTGCCGCCAAGCTGCACGGTATAGACCTGCAACGCCTGGTCATGGTGCCATAGCGTCATGCGCCGGGCGGCCTTTTCGACGGTGATATGCGTCACCTCGGGCCCGTTGTAAGTCAGAAACCGCGGGCCGCTGGCGCAGCCGACAAGGATGATTGCCGCGGCAATCACGATCAATGCGCGTATCATCGGCGGGGCCTGTTTTCAGGTGGCTGTGCACTGCTTCTTGTTGCGCGCCATGATCACCCTTTCCCGCCGCGCAATCAAGCGCCATGATGCCGCGCCATGGCCCGTCCTTCTAGCGCAGCAGGTGCACGGCGCAGGGCGCATAGCGCACCACCCGCGCCGCCGTGGACCCGTAGAGACTGGTATCGGACCGATGCGTCGCCAGCACGATGCAGTCGACCCCGTTATCGCCGGCCCATTGCTTGATCTCGCGCGCCGCGTCGCCTTCGATCACCGCGACCTCGCCGTTGGGCAGCGTGTCGGCCTGCCGCTGCAGGTCGTCCCTGATCGCCTGCAGCAGGTCGTCGCGGTAGCCTTCGGGCATGTAATCGACGGCGAAGAACGGCACCGGATCCATGACATGCAAAAGCGTGATCACCGCACCGGGCGCGGCAAGCTGGCGCGCGGCGTTCAACTCGGCACGGGCGTCCTGCCCGCGTTCATAGGCGATGGGAACCAGAATGTTGCGATACATGGGCTTTCTTCCTCCCTTTGCTATCTGCCAGTCTAACCCGGCACGGGCGGCTGTCCATTGATTCACGTCAAGCCGCGCCATTGCACCCCGGGCTGGCGTTCGGCTATAAGACCGCCAACAAGATATTGTGCACCCACAGCGCGAGAGAGGCCCTGGTGAGCGACACCCCGGACACCCCCGAGAGCGACGACACGGGCCCCGCCCTGCCCACGATTTCCATCGTCGAGGAAATGCGCGCCTCCTACCTGGATTACGCCATGAGCGTGATCGTCAGCCGCGCCATCCCGGACCTGCGCGACGGGCTGAAACCCGTTCACCGCCGCATCCTTTACGCGATGCACGAGGCCGGCAACACGCATGACAAACCCTACCGCAAATCCGCCCGCGCGGTGGGCGACACGATGGGCAAGTACCACCCTCATGGCGACAGCGCGATCTATGACGCGCTGGTACGCATGGCGCAGCCCTTCTCGATGTCGCTGAAGCTGCTGGACGGGCAGGGCAATTTCGGCTCGATGGACGGCGATGGCGCGGCGGCGATGCGCTATACCGAGGTGCGGATGGACAAGCCCGCGGCCTTTCTGCTGGCCGATATCGACAAAGACACGGTCGATTTTCAGGACAACTACGACGGCCGCGACCGCGAGCCCACGGTCCTGCCGGCGCGGTTTCCCAACATGCTGGTCAACGGTGCGGGCGGCATTGCCGTGGGGATGGCCACGAACATTCCGCCGCACAACCTGGGCGAGGTGATCGCCGCCACCAAGGCGCTGATCGAAAACCCCGACCTGACCAGCGAGGACCTGATCGCCCATGTCCCCGGCCCCGATTTTCCCACCGGCGCGCTGATCCTGGGCCGCACCGGCGCGCGCAAGGCCTATACCGAGGGGCGCGGCTCGGTGATCATCCGGGCGCGCACGCATGTCGAGGAGCTGCGCAAGGACCGCTACGCCATCATCGTGGACGAGATCCCCTATCAGGTGAACAAATCGGTGATGGTGGAGCGCATCGCCGAGGCCGTGCGCGACAAGCGCATCGAGGGCATCGCCCATGTCGCCGACGAATCCGACCGGGTGGGCGTGCGCGTGGTGATCGAACTGAAACGCGACGCCACGCCCGAAGTGGTGCTGAACCAGCTTTTCCGCTTCACACCGATGCAGACCTCCTTTGGCTGCAACATGCTGGCGCTGAACGGCGGGCGGCCGGAACAGCTGACCCTGCGCGATTTCCTGACAGCCTTCATCGGCTTCCGCGAAGAGGTCGTCACCCGGCGCACCGCGCATGAGTTGATGAAGGCGCGCGAGCGCAGCCATGTGCTGTGCGGCCTGGCCGTTGCGGTGTCCAACGTGGACGAGGTGGTGGCGACCATCCGCGCCTCGGCCGACCCGGCAGAGGCGCGCGCACGGCTGATGGAACGGCGCTGGCCGGCGGAGGATATCGCCCCCTACATCCGTCTGATCGACGACCCCAGCCACACGATGAACGAGGACGGCACCTACAACCTGTCCGAGATTCAGGCCCGCGCCATCCTGGACCTGCGCCTGCAGCGCCTGACCGCGATGGGGGTCAAGGAGGTCACCGACGAACTGGAATCGCTTGCCGCCAAGATCAAGGACTACCTGGACATCCTGCGTTCGCGCGCGCGCATCCTGTCCATCATCTCGGCCGAACTGGACGAGGTGGGCGAGGCGTTCGCCGTGCCCCGCCGCACCGAGATCGTGGACTGGGCCGGCGATATGGAGGACGAGGACCTGATCGAGCGCGAGGAGATGGTCGTCACCATCACCTCTGGCGGTTACATCAAGCGCACGCCTCTGGCCGATTTCCGCGCCCAGCGCCGGGGCGGCAAGGGCCTGTCGTCGATGGCCACCAAGGAAGACGACGTGGTGACCACGCTTTTCGTGGCCAACACCCATGCAAACCTTCTCTTCTTTACCAGCGACGGGATGGTCTACAAACTGAAATGCTGGCGCCTGCCGCTGGGCGGGCGCACCACGCGCGGTAAGGCACTGGTCAACATCCTGCCCATTCCCACCGGCGTGTTCATCGCCGCGCTGATGCCCGTCGATGCGCCAGAGGATGATTGGGACAACCTGCAGATCGTCTTCGCCACCTCGCAGGGCGATGTGCGGCGCAACCGGCTGTCGGATTTCACCAATGTCATGCGCAACGGCAAGATCGCAATGAAGCTGCCGGACGGTGTAAGCTTGGTGAACGCACGCATCTGCGACGAGGGCGATGACGTGATGCTGGTCACCGCGCTGGGCCGGGCGATCCGCTTTCCGACCACCGATGTGCGCGTCTTCAAGGGGCGCGATTCGACCGGTGTGCGGGGCATTCGGCTGGCGGCGGGCGACCATGTGGTCAGCATGGCCGTGATCCGCCATTTCGAGGCGAACCCAGAGGAACGCGCCGCCTATCTGAAGCAGCGCCGCCTGATGGCCGGCGCGCCCGAGGAAGCCGAGATCGAGACCGAGAGCGACGAGGAAGAAGGCGCCGAACCCGGCCAGCTGAGCCCCGAACGCTATGCCGAGATGTCGGCGGCGGAAGACCTGATCCTGACCGTGACGGCGCAAGGGGCGGGCAAGCTTTCCTCCAGCCACGGCTACCCGGTGCGCGGGCGCGGTGGGCAGGGCGTGATGGCGATGGACAAGGCCATGCGCGGCGGCGCGCTGGTCGCCGCCTTTCCGGTGGACATGGCCGATCAGATCATGCTTGCCACCTCTACCGGCCAGTCGATCCGGGTGCCGGTGGAACAGATCAGCTTCCGCTCGCGCTCGGCCGGCGGGGTGCGGGTGTTCAACACCGCCCGCGGCGAAGAGGTCGTCTCGGTTGCGCGCGTGGCCGAACAGGGCGAGACCGAGGCCCCGGCGGAAGGCCCGGCCACAGGCGAAGAGGGCGATACGGCATGAGCAGCGAATTCCTGGGCAGTCTGATCTTTCTGGGCCTGCTGCTGGGCGGCATGTGGCTGATTTCATGGCTCTACATGCGCCAGTATCGCAAATATGTGGCCGAACACGTGGTCGAAACCCGCAAACTGACCGAATCGCAGGAGGCCACCCGCGCCGCGGTCGATCGCCAGACCGCGGCGCTGGAGCGCATCGCCAGGGCGCTGGAAGCACGCGGCCAGCCATGAGCCTTGAAGATTTCTTTCTCTACACGGTCAGCGCATTGGCCATCGTGTTCATCCTGGCCATCCCCGTCCTGTTCCTGCGCGGGCGAAAGGTGATGGCCGACAACAACCGCATCATGCAAACGAACACGAAGATCGAGGAAAACCAGCGCCAGATGATCGCCAATGACACCCGCCGGGTGGCCGCGCTGGAGGCGATCGCCACCAGCCTCAGCCGGATCGAGGCGCATCTGGACACGCGAAACGCCGACTGACACCGGCGGGTTTCCTGCCCGGCGTTGAGGCTTTCTTCACACGCACATGGTCTGATGCGCCATCAACAGATGGATGCCCGCATGACCAGCTACCTGTGCATGATCGACCTGAAATCCGACGCCCGCGCGCTGGCCTTCGCCGCCGCGCTGGATGCCTGGCTCTCGCTGCTGCGGGACGCGGGGCGCATAGGCGAATGGCGCCTGATGCGGCGAAAACTGAACCTCGCCGGCGATGATTTCAGCGATTTCCTGCTGGAAATCCTTGTGGCCGACCTCGCGCAACTGGATGCGGCCTTTCACTTTCTGGGCAGCGCGGATGAAGACACCCGCCAACTGTATGATCGCATGAACCAGCATATCGCCCGCGTCCGCTACGCGCTCTACCGCCCCTTCCCGGATGCCGAACGGGTGGAACGGCTGACGCTGGTCTGACCAACCGGGGGGGCTGTTCACCCCTGCACGGCAGCTGTTTGGTCTTGTGCAATCGGCGACAGACGCACGTGACGCTATCTCCACGTCATCCGCGTCAGCCCCGGCGCACAGCATGGAGACGAAAATGACCAACTCTGCCCTTCTTGCCGCCCGCGTCCTGCTGGCGCTTCTGTTCATCATGGCCGGCATCGGCAAACTTGGCGATGTGCAGGGCTTCGGCGCGTACATGGCCACCGGCGGTATCCCCGCCTTTCTTGCCTGGCCGGTGGTCCTGTTCGAGATCCTTGCCGGTATCGCGCTGCTGGTCGGCCTGCAGACCCGCGTGGTCGCGCTGGCGCTCGGCGCTTTCTGCGTGGCGTCCGGCCTGCTTTACCACTTCGACCCGGCCGATCAGATGCAGATGACGCAACTGCTGAAAAACCTCGGCCTGGCGGGCGGCTACCTTGCGCTGGCCGTGACCGGCCCGGGCGCCTGGTCGGTGGACGCCAAACTGGGCCGCGCCCACCCCCTGCCCGCCTGAACCGGACCAAAGGGGGGCGACAGTTTCCGCCCCCCTTCCCTTCGCCCCGGCCGACGGCTACATCGGCGCCATGAGCACCACCCGTGAATTGCATATCATCGGCGGCGGCATGGCCGGGTCAGAGGCCGCCTGGCAGGCCGCCCGGATGGGCGTGCCCGTCGTCCTGCACGAAATGCGCCCCCAGACCGGCACCTTCGCCCATCGCACCGGCGATTTCGCAGAGATGGTCTGCTCCAACTCTTTCCGCTCGGACGATGACGAACAGAACGCCGTGGGCCTGCTGCATTGGGAAATGCGCGCGGCCGGCGGGCTGCTGATGGCCATGGCCGATGCGCACAAACTGCCCGCCGGCGGCGCCCTGGCCGTGGACCGCGACGCCTTTTCGGCCGGTGTCACCGAACGCCTGCGCGCCCACCCCCTGATCCGCAGCCAACCCGGCGAGATCACCGCCCTGCCCGACAGCGGCCACTGGATCATCGCCACCGGCCCGCTGACCTCTGACGGGCTGGCACAGGCCATCCGGGCCGAAACCGGGGCCGAGGCGCTGGCCTTCTTCGACGCCATCGCCCCCATCGTGCATTTCGATTCGATCGACCTGAGCAAGGCCTGGTTCCAGTCCCGCTATGACAAGGGCGAGACCGAAGAAGAGCGCACCGCCTACCTGAACTGCCCCATGGACCGCGCGCAATACGAAGCCTTCATCGATGCGCTGCTGGCAGCCGAGAAGACGGCGTTCAAGGAGGGCGAGACCGCCGGCTATTTCGACGGCTGCCTGCCCATCGAGGTCATGGCCGAACGCGGGCGCGAAACCCTGCGCCACGGGCCGATGAAACCTGTGGGCCTGACCAACCCCCACCAGCCGGATGTGAAACCCCATGCCGTGGTGCAACTGCGCCGCGACAACGCGCTGGGAACGCTCTACAATATCGTGGGCTTTCAGACAAAGATGAAATATGGTGCCCAGACCCAGGTGTTTCGCCAGATCCCGGGGCTGGAAAACGCTGCCTTCGCGCGACTGGGCGGCATCCACCGCAACACCTTCATCAATTCGCCGACGCTGCTGGACGGGCAGATGCGCCTGCGCACCCGCCCCCATATCCGCTTTGCCGGCCAGATCACCGGGGTCGAGGGCTATGTCGAATCCGCTGCCATGGGCCTTGTCGTCGGGCGGCTGGCGGCGGCCGAAATTCTGGGCCAGGCCGCCGCGCCGCCCCCGCGCGATACCGCCATGGGCGCGCTGATCGCCCATATCACCGGCGACGCCGAGGCAAAGACCTTCCAGCCGATGAACGTCAATTTCGGCCTATTCCCGCCCATAGAGGCAAAGGGCGGGCGCCGCGGGCGCAAGGACCGCTACCGCGCCTATACCGACCGCGCGAAAGCCGCCTTCACGGCATGGCTGGGTTGATCACCCGCTTTGCCCCCTCGCCCACCGGGCCGCTGCACCTGGGTCACGCCTTTTCCGCCCTCACCGCCTGGGACATCGCCAGCGCCGAAGGCGGGCAATTCCTGCTCAGGATCGAGGATATCGACCAACCCCGTTGCCGCCCGGAATACGAGACCGCCCTGAGGGACGACCTGCGCTGGCTGGGCCTGTCATGGCCGGAACCCGTGCTGCGCCAGTCCGACCGTCTGCCGGCATACCGCACCGCACTGAAAAGACTGACCGGCATGGGCCTGACCTATGCCTGCACCTGCACCCGCGCCGATATCCGCGCGGCCCTCTCGGCCCCGCAGGAAGGCACGCCGCTGATCGGGCCAGACGGCCCCGTCTATCCCGGCACCTGCCGCCATGCCGGCCACACCTGCGACGGCGCCGCCATCCGCCTGAACATGGCTGCAGCGCTGACCCACCTCACCGCACCGCTGACCTTCACCGAAACCGGCCCCCTGCACCCGGGCGAACACCCAATCGACCCCCACTATCTGCTCACCCATGTCGGCGACATCGTGCTGGCGCGCCGCGACATCGGCACATCCTATCACCTGTCGGTGGTGCTCGACGACGCCGCCCAGAACGTCACCCTCGTCACCCGCGGCGCCGACCTCTTTGACGCCACGCCCCTGC
>SKHK01000252.1 GCA_007117005.1 Paracoccaceae bacterium | reverse complement strand
GATGACAAGGCGCACCCTGATAGGCGCGGCCTCGGCCGGGCTGGGCCTGACAGCGCTGGGCGCGCCTGCGCATGCGCTGCCCGCCAACCCCGATGTGGTGGTGATCGGCGCGGGCTCTGCCGGCATCGCCGCCGCGCGCAAGCTGATGGCCGAGGGGCTGGAGGTGGTGGTGATCGAGGCCGCAGGCCAGATCGGCGGTCGCGCCGTTACCGATACCGCCGCGCTGGGCCAGCCCTTTGACCGCGGTGCAAGCTGGCTGCAGGGGCCTGCCGACCTGCCGCACCTGGCTGTGGCGCGTGAGCGGGGCTACGGCCTGATCGACCATTCGAACCCGCGCGACGTGCTCTACATCGGCGACCGGGTCGCCGATGCGCGGGAACGGCGCGCGCGGGACCGGGCCTGGTCGGCGGTCCATGAGGCGCTTCTGGGCGCGCGCGGCGATGTGTCGGCGGGGTCGGTCCTGCCGATGGATCAGGATTTCGTCGATGTCGTCGCCACCTGGATCGGCCCGATGGATTTCGGCGTCGATATCGACCAGCTTTCGCGTCAGGACTGGTATGCCTTTGCCGACTATGACGCCAATTTTCTGGTACGCGAGGGGGTCGGCACCCTGGTGGCCCATCTGGGCGCGGGCCTGCCTGTGCGGTTGAACACGCGGGCCCGCGCGGTGGACTGGTCAGGGCAGGGGGTGCGCGTGGAAACCGACGCGGGCACGATCAGTGCGCGCGCCTGCATCGTCACCGTATCGACCGGCGTGCTGGCCGCGGGCGCGATCCGCTTCACGCCGGACCTGCCGGATACGAAGCAGGCCGCCATCGCCGATCTGCCGATGGGCCAGTTGATCAAGGTTGGGCTGCTCTTTGACGGCGAACGCTTCGGCCTCTCGCCCAACAGTTTCGTCTCGCACAGCCTGGACGGGCCGTTGCCGGCCGATGCCTGCTATTACCTCGCCTTTCCCGCCGGGCATGACTACGTCACCGGCTTCATCGGCGGGCAGGTTGGCCGGGACCTGGAGCGCGAGGGCGAGGCGGCGATGATCGACTATGCGCTGGAACGCTTCGTGTCGATGCTCGGCAGCGATGCGCGCCGCCACTCCCAGCGCGCCACCGTCGCCGCCTGGGATACCAACCCGTTGACCCTTGGCGCCTATTCCGCCGCCCGCCCCGGTGGCTTTTCCGCCCGCCGCACCCTGGCCGAGCCGCTGGGCGAGCGCGTCTTCTTCGCCGGCGAGGCGATGGCCACGCCCTATGCCACGCTGGTCGGCGGCGCGCATCTGCATGGCGAGCGTATCGCCGGGCAGGTGGCCGGGCTTCTCGGTGCGCCGGGCTGCGACGGCTGCGCCGTGCGCCACCAGCATCGCAATGCCGGGCAGGAGGATACGCCATGAGCAGCCCCACGGCCCGCGACCCGCGCCATGACGTCCTGTTCGAGCCGGTGCAGATTGGCCCCGTCCGGGCGCCCAACCGCTTTTATCAAGTGCCCCATTGCACCGGCATGGGCCATCTGCGCCCGCAGATGCTGGCCGAGATGCGCGGGGTAAAGGCAGAGGGCGGCTGGGGCGTGGTCTGCACCGAATACTGTTCGATCCACCCCACATCGGATGACCTGCCCCATGTCTCGGCCACCTTGTGGAACGATGACGACATCCGCGCGCATCGGCTGATGACCGACAGGGTGCATGAACACGGCGCGCTGGCAGGGGCCGAGCTGTGGTATTCCGGCGCGCGATCGGCCAACCATTTCACGCGGTTGCCGCCGATGGATGTGGCCAGCCTGCCCAACCTTGCGGGTCATCCCTATCAGACCCGCGCCATGGACCGCAGCGATATCCGCGATCTGCGCCACTGGCACCGCAAGGCCGCGATCCGCGCGCGCGATGCCGGGTTCGATATCGTCTATGTCTATGCCACGCATGGCTATCTGCTGGACAATTTCCTGGACCCGCGGGCCAACACCCGCACCGACGAATATGGCGGCAGCCTGAAAAACCGTGTGCGGCTGGTGCGCGAACTGATCGAGGACACCAAGGACGCCGTGGGCGACCGCTGCGCCGTCGCCGTGCGCTTCAGGGCCGACGAGACGGTGGGCCAGGACGGCCAGCCCGAATGGGGCGAGCGGCGCGAGATGTTCGCCATGCTGGCCGAATTGCCGGACCTTTGGGATATCAACATCGCCGATTACACGCTGGAAATGGGCATGTCGCGCTTTGTCAAGGAAGGCGCGCTGGAGCCCTACATGCATTGGGTCAAGTCGGTGACGACAAAGCCGGTGGTGACGGTCGGCCGCTTCACCTCGCCCGACACGATGGTCAGCCAGATCAAGCGCGGGATCACCGACCTGATCGGCGCCGCGCGCCCCTCCATCGCCGATCCGTTCCTGCCTGCCAAGATCCGCGAGGGGCGGCTGGAGGATATCCGCGAATGCATCGGCTGCAACATCTGCTATTCCGGCGACGCGCTGGGCGTGCCGATCCGCTGCACCCAGAACCCCACGATGGGCGAGGAATGGCGCCGCGGCTGGCACCCCGAACGCGCGGCACCGGCCAGGACCGACAAGAGCGTGCTGATCGTCGGGGCCGGGCCCGCCGGGCTGGAGGCCGCGCGCACGCTGGGCCTGCGCGGCTACAGCGTCATGCTGGCCGAGGCCACGCGCACCCTTGGCGGCCGCGTGACGCGCGAGGCCGGCCTGCCGGGGGTGAGCGAATACATCCGCGTGCGCGACTACCGCGAACAGCAGCTTCTGAAACTGCCCAATGTCGAGGTGTTCCGCGAAAGCCGCCTGACCGCGCAGGACGTGCTTGAACTGGCCCCCGACCATGTCGCCATCGCCACCGGCGCCGATTGGCGGCGGGACCGGTTCGACGGCAAGACCTATGTGCCGGTGGTCAGTGGCGGCGCGCGCGTCTTCACGCCGGATGACATCATGGCGGGCGATGTGCCGGACGGGCCGGTCGTGCTGTTCGACGGCGACAATTACTACATGGGCGGGGTGCTTGCCGAACGGCTGGCGGGCGCGGGGCTGGCCGTCACCTATGTCACCGATCAGGACAGCGTGTCGGCCTGGGCGGGCAACACCTCTGAACGCTGGCGCATCCGGTCGCGGCTGATGGGGCTGGGCGTGCGGATCGTCACCGCCCATACGCTGACCCGCTTCGACGGCGCCGAGGCAAAGCTGGCATGCGAATACACCGAGACCGAGACGCGGCTGCCGGCAAAGGCGGCGGTGCTGGTCACCGCGCGCGCCCCGCGTGATGGGCTTTACCGGGACATCCTGGCGCGCGCAGGCACGGGGCCGCTGCCCTTTGGCCTGACCCGTATCGGCGATGTCGAGGCGCCGGCGACCATCGCCGCTGCCGTTCATGCCGGCCACCGTTACGCCGCCGAACTGGACGAGGTGCTGGACCGGGACGAACCGATGATCCACGACCGCCCGGTCATCGCCGCGCCGTCCCCGTCCGCATCGCCGCGGCGCGTGGCCTGAGCGCCATGGCCGCGCCCGTCATATCCGGTGAGCGCCCGGTCCTGGCGCGCAGCCTCTGGGCGG
>SKHK01000080.1 GCA_007117005.1 Paracoccaceae bacterium | reverse complement strand
TCGAACATGAAGGACATGGTGTTGTCCAGCTTGTGCGGTTTCAGTTCCGCGTTCGACGCGCCCTCGAAGGCATCGCGGTCCGGCCCGTGGGGCAGCATGCAGTTGTGCAGGCTCATCCCGCCGGGGACAAAGCCCTGCGGCTTGGCGTCATACTGGCCGTAGATGTTGCCCATCAGTTCGGACATGATGTTCTTGTGATACCAGGGCGGGCGGAAGCTGTGTTCGGCCACCAGCCAGCGTTCGCGGAACAGCACGAAGTCGATATTCGCCACGCCGGTCTGGCCGGATGGCGCGGTGAGCACGGTAAAGATCGACGGGTCGGGGTGGTCGAACAGGATCGCGCCGACGGGCGAATAGGTGCGCAGGTCGTATTTGCAGGGCGCATAGTTGCCGTGCCAGGCGACCACATCCAGCGGCGAATGGCCGATGACAGTCTCATGGAACTGGCCGCACCATTTGATCACGACGCGGCTTTCCACCTCGCGGTCCTCGAACGCGGCGACGGGGGATTTGAAGTCGCGCGGATTGGCCAGGCAGTTGGCGCCGATGGGGCCGCGATCCGGCAGGTCGAATTTCTGGCCATAGTTCTCGCAGACGAACCCGCGGCAGGGGCCTTCCAGCACCTCGACCCGGTAGACAAGGCCGCGGGGCAGGATGGCGATTTCCTGCGGCTCGATGTCGATGATGCCCAGTTCGGTGCAAAAGCGCAGCCGGCCCTGCTGCGGGACGACCAGAAGCTCGCTGTCGGCGGAATAGAAATATTCGTCCACCATCGAATCGGTGACCAGATAGACATGGCTGGCCATGCCGACCTGGGTGTTGACGTCGCCCGCCGTGGTCACGCTGCGCATGCCGGTCAGCCAGGTGTAGCCCTGGCCCTTGCCCGGCAGCGGCACCGGGTCCCAGCGGTACTGGCCCAGGCTGATCACATCGTCCGGGATATGCGGCGCGGTCTTCCAGTAGGGCAGGTCAATCTTCTGAAAGCGCGCCGTGTGGCGGACCGAGGGGCGGATGCGGTAGCACCAGGCGCGTTCCGGTTTCGGCTGGGTGAAGGCGGTGCCCGACAGCTGCTCGGCATAAAGCCCGTAGTTGCATTTCTGCGGGCTGTTCTGGCCCTGCGGCAGGGCGCCGGGCAGGGCCTCGGTCTCGAAATCATTGCCGAAGCCGGGCATGTAGCCCTCGTGCGGGCCGTTGTGGGATGTGGCGCGGATCATGCCGCGCGGCAGGCTCTGGTCGGTCATGACGGTTTCTCCCATGTCTCGGCTATGGCGCAAAGATTCATTGCATGTGCAACAAAGTCAAGGCCCGTGGGGGTGCGCGTTGCGGCTGCATTGATTTTCACCGGGCGATATGATCCGGTTTGCGCGCGAAGCCACGCGGTTCAGTCGGAGTTGCCCATGCCGCCTTCATCCCCTCTGCGGCCAGATCCGGAGGCTGCCACGCAGTCCGACCCGCTGCTGGATTTCGACCTGGCCGCGTTTCTGCCCTATCGGCTGGCCGCGGCCGCGGCCCGGATCAGCCGCAGCTTTGCCGAACGCTACCGCGAGGAGTTCGGGATCTCCATCCCCGAATGGCGGGTATTGGCGCATCTGAACCATGCCGGGCCAGTGTCGGTGCGTGATATCGAGGCGCGCGCGGATATGGAGAAATCCAAGGTCAGCCGCGCGGTCAGCCGGCTGGAGGCGGCAGGCTATGTGTCGAAGGCGGTCAATGATGACGACAAGCGATTGCTGGTGGTGCAGCTGACCGATGCCGGGCGTGCGCTGTTGCGCCGATTGTTGCCGGTGGCGATGCAGTTCCAGGCCGAAATGCTGTCCCGTCTGGGCCCCGCGGCCGAGGGGTTGGATGCGGGTCTGGCGCTGCTGCTGGCGGGCGACGGGATAACGCATGACACCGGGGCGCCACACCGGGGCAACGCGAAACAAGGGTTTTAAGCAAAAGCCTTGTAGCGCGCGGGGTGGTGGGTTGCCGCCCGGCCCGAAGCCGGGCAGCATGGCGCCGCTCGTTGACGAGGCGCGGTGATGCGATGCTGCAGGCCCTGACCCTGATCCTGCTGTGCCAGCTGGCTGGCGAGGCCGTGGCCCGTGCTACAGGTCTGCCGGTGCCGGGGCCGGTTCTGGGCATGGGGCTGATGCTGGGCCTCATGGCCTTGTCGGACCGGGTGGCCGGGATGGTGGTGCCGGTCGGTAAGGTGATCCTGCGGCATCTGGCGCTGCTCTTCGTGCCGGCGGGTGTGGGTGTGGTGGGGCATCTGGACCGGCTGGGCGCGCAGGCTGGCTGGCTGCTTCTGGCCATCGTGATCTCTACCCTGCTTGCCCTGCTGGTCGGCGCGCTGGTCTTTCTGGTCGTCGCCCACCTGACCGGCAGTGATGAAAGGGCTGGCTGCGAAGAGGGTGATGGCAATGCGTGATTTCGCCGAGATCTGGAGCTATCTGGCGGCTGGCCCGCTGGTCTGGCTGACGCTGACACTGGTGGCCTATGTCGCGGCCGATGCGCTGAGTGCCGCGACAGGCCGCGCGCCGCTTGCCAACTCGGTGCTGATTGCCGTGATCCTGCTGGCGCTGACGCTCTGGGTCACGGGCACGCCCTATCCGGTCTATTTCGAGGGGGCGCAATTCGTTCATTTCCTGCTGGGCCCCGCCACCGTGGCTCTGGCCGTGCCGCTTTATCAGCAGCGCCGTCGTATCCGCCGCGCCGCTCTGCCGGTGCTGGCGGGGCTTGCCGCAGGCTCGGTGGTCGCGATCGTATCGGCGCTGTGGATTGCCGGCGCGCTCGGGGTGGAGCGCGATGTGCTGGCGGCGCTGGCGCCGAAGAGCACCACCGCGCCGGTGGCCATCGGCATTGCCGAAAGCCTGGGTGGCTCGCCAACGCTGGCCGCCGTGCTGGTGCTGCTGACCGGGATCGTGGGCGCGGTGATGGTGACGCCGCTGTTCAATGCCATTGGCATAACCGACTGGCGGGCGCGGGGGTTGGCGGTGGGGGTGGCCGCGCATGGGATCGGCACGGCGCGGGCCATGCAGGTTCACCCGACCGCGGGTGCCTTTGCCGGGATCGGGATGGGGCTGAATGCGATATTGACTGCGCTGCTGGCGCCCCTGGTGCTGGGGTTGATGGTGTAGGGCAGGGGGGCGCTGCCCCCCGTCGCCCTTGGCGGGCGACTCCCCCCGGAGTATTTCTGGCAAGATGAAAGCCATGACGGAGAGGCGAATGGTCGATTACGAGGCGCTGGCGGCGCGGATACGGGCGCTGACCGAGGGCGAGCGCGACGTGGTGGCGCTGATGGCGACGCTGGCCTGCGAGATCCATCACAGCGACGCGCGCTTCGACTGGACCGGTTTCTACCGTGTGACCGAGCCGGGCATGCTGAAGATCGGTCCCTATCAGGGCGGGCATGGCTGTCTGGTCATTCCCTTTGCGCGGGGCGTCTGCGGGGCGGCGGCGCGGACCGGGCAGGTGCAGCTTGTTCCGGATGTCGAGGCCTTTCCCGGCCATATCGCCTGTGCCGCCAGCACACGCTCGGAACTGGTGCTGCCGGTCTTTGATGCCGCGGGTGCCGTGATCGGCGTGCTGGATATCGACAGCGACCGCCCCGACGCCTTCACCGAGGAAGACGCCGGCGCGCTGGAGGTGATTCTGGCCGAGACCTTTGGCCGGGCGTGACTATTCCGCCGCGCGAGTCAGCGTGGCCGCGGGGGTGGCTTTTGCCAGCCCCTCCAGGTGGTCGGCGATGGCCGTGGCGATGGCGCGCTTGTCCTGGACCGGCTGCACGCCCTTTGCCGTGACCATCAGCGCGCGCTGTTCGGTGCCGGCGGTATCCTCGCCCCGGGTGGCCACCACAAGGCTGGCGCGGTCGAGACGCTTTGCCGCGACGCGGATCAGTTCTTCCTCGCTGACGCCTTCAAGATATTTGAAGGCGACGCAATGCATTGCCGGTCCGGCTGCCGCGCAGGCCATGTCGATGACCTTTTCGGTGGGTTCCAGATCCAGCGTCAGCGAGGGCTGGCCAGAGGCGATCTTGCCCGTCACGGGCGTTTTCGGCCGGTAATCTGCCACCCCGGCGGAAAAGACGCCGGCGAACAGCCCCTCGCCCGCGCGAGCGGTGACGGTGTCGCGATAGGCGTCATAGGTGCGGGTCACGGTCAGCGGCAGGGGCGTGGACGGCCGCCAGGCGCCGTCGCCCAGGATCAGTTCGGCATCGGCGCCGCGCCAGATCAGTTCCTCGGCCACCCGCGCGCCCAGCCGGCCCCGGAACCGGTTGACGATACGTCGCACGCCATCGACCGGCACCGGCGTCGGCCCGGCCGTGACCATGATGCGCTTGCCCACCAGGGCAGAGGCGGACAGCGCCCGGCCCACCGCGATGCACAGCGTTTCCGTCGAGGGCAGGTTGTGCTTGCCGTAGGCATCGCGCGGCGCCACGAAGCGCACCCCCTGCGCGGCCAGGCGGCGGCTGTTGTCCAGCAGTTGCGCGTTGTGCATGGTGCCATGCATAGTGGGCGCCACCAGCACCTGCGCGCGCCCCTGCTCCATCCGCCCCAGGGCCGAGATCAGGGCCGAGGTCACCACCGTGTCGCCGATGCCATGCGCCATCTTGGCGATGGTGCCATGCGTGGCCGGAGCGACCAGATAGGCGTCGAAGGGCGCGCCATCGGACAGGTGTTCGGCCGCCCAGGTAAGCCCCGTAACCACCGGGCCCAGCGTCGCCCATTCCAACGCCTCACGCCCCACATAGCGCAGGGCGTCGGGGCTGGCGAAGGCCACCACCTGCGCCCCGTGCCGGCGCAGCCCGCGCGCCAGTTCGGGCGTTTTCATCGCTGCGATGCCGCCGGTGACCAGCAGCGCCACCCGCCGCCCGGCCAGGCGGTCGGACAGCATCGGCACATCGTGATCGCCCATGCCAGAGGGCGTGGGCGCCGAGAAATCCCAATCATAAAGGCTCATGCGCTCGCAGCCCCGCCCAGATCGGCGTCACCGGCGCCCGGCAGGCCGGCCAGATGCCCGCGCTGCCGGTGCAGCCCGCGCGCGCGGTCGGCCTTGATATTCAGCGCCTCGAAATGGCGCGGGCCGAAGCGGCTGGCCTTGCCCATCACGGCCTGCAGATGCGGTACGACCTCGATCAGGGTCGGGTCCACACCCTTTGCCGCATAGGCCGGCGAATAGGGTCGCCCCTCGTCAAAAAAGGCGGGGATCAGGAAGGCGAGTTCGGGCATCGTCTCGATATAGATGTTGAAGGCGGTGTCGTCATAGGAGGCATCGCAGGCCCACCATTGGCCGTTCAGCTTTACCGCGGCGAAGTAGTGGCGCACCTCATTGCGCATCAGCGCAAGCCAGGCATCCGGCATCAGCTTGCCCAGCCGGGACATGGGCATCGGGGTTTCCACGAAGCCGGCCTCCAGCCCCGCCGCGCGCATCAGCGCGACCTGCAGATTGGCCTTTGTCGTGCACATACCCACCCCCCGGCGCAATGTGTCCGAGGCGCGTTCGTTCCAATGGCCGAAGCGGTAGGGCATGGACTGCACGAAGTGGAAGATCGCCTGCGCGGTCGAGGTCGGCGTGGCACGGCGCAGCCGCACGGCGCGGCGCTGAATTTCCGGGTGCTCATGGTCGCACAGCGTGGTGACATCGGGCAGTTGCGCGGGCGGGGCGGCCGCGGCCTCTGCCGCGTCGGCGGCGATCAGGGCGTGGGCCAGCGCGCGGCGCAGGGGCATGGCTTCCGCCGCCTGCCAGTGCGGGGCGGATGTATCCAGCGACCACAGCAGCGTTCTGTCCAGTGCCGCGGTCAGCGGCTGTGCTGCCAGTGCCGTGGCCGAGGCATCGAAATGATTGCCGGGCCCGTACCAGTCCTGCGTGCCCGAAAGCTTGCCCGACAGGACGACCATGATGCCCGTTTCCAGGTTCGCAGGTACCGGCTGGCCGGCCTGAAGCCACATAATGCGCCCCTGGGCGAAAACCGCCTCGGCAGCCGCGTCGAGATAAAGCGCGAGCGTCGTGTCCGCAAAAGCCAGTGCCGCCGGCGCCGAACCCTTAACCGACGACCCCTCAATATGGTAAGCGTGAAACATCTTCTGCCCTTCCGTGCCTGCAAAGCCAGTCAATCCGTCCCGAGCGCGAGGCTCGATAAACAAAACGTTAACCTGTGATGCGGGCGCCGTTAAGCCTATTTCGGGAATTCGGCGGCCGGAATTCGCGCTGTGGCAGAGTCGGCGGCGATGTCAGGCATTTGCGTTGCGGCCGGATAGCAGTGCTTTCCGTAACGTCGCTCGGGCTGCCTCAGGGGATTTTTCAGTTGAAAATGCGTTCCGGTGCGGGAAAGGTTCGTCAACGCATCCGACAACGCGCCATGCCTGCGGGCAAAGGCCGGTTGATGCGGGCTTGGGAGGGCCACCGGATGGAATTCTTGCAACTGCTGCTCAGCGGGTTGGCGAACGGCTGCGTGTACGGTCTGATCGCGCTGGGCTTCGTTCTGATCTACAAGGCGACAGAGGCCGTCAACTTCGCCCAGGGCGATTTCATGATGCTGGGCGCCTTCGTCATGATCGGCCTGGTGAACAGCCATTTTCTGGGCATCAATTTCTGGATCGCCGTACCGCTGGCCCTGCTGATCATGGGGGCGCTGGGCTATCTGCTGGACATCACCCTTCTGCGCAGCCTGTTCGGCCAGAACCAGGTGGCCATCGTCATCCTGACCATCTCGCTGGGCTTCGTGATCCGCTTCTTCGCCGGCGCCATCTGGGGCCATGAGCCGCTGAACCTGCAGTCGCCGCTGGCGCTGGGCGATGTGCGCATCGGTGGCGCGGTGATCAGCCTGGCCGATCTGGCGGTGATCATCGTCACCGTGCTGTTGACGATATCGCTGTGGCAGTTCTTCCAGCGCACCAAGCTGGGCCTGGCCATGCAGGCCTCCAGCCAGAACCAGATGGCGGCCTATTACATGGGCATTCCGGTCAAGCGCGTTCAGGGCGCGGTCTGGGCGCTGTCGGCCATTCTGGCCTGCATCGCCGGCATTCTGTACGCGTCCAAGGGCGCCGTCGATGTCTCTGCCGGGTTCATCGGGATCAAGGCCTTCGCGGCGGCCGTGATCGGCGGATTCGGCTCGCTGCCCGGGGCGCTGATCGGCGGGCTGATCGTCGGCGTGATCGAGCCCTTTGCGGGCCGCTACCTGCCCTCCGGCTACAGCCAGCTGGCGCCTTACGTGATCCTGATCCTGGTGCTGATCTTCCGCCCGCACGGCCTGTTCGCGCAGGTCCGAACGAAAAAGGTGTGACGTCATGCGCTTTCATTTCAAGACCAGCTATGACCACGACATAAGGCTGTTTCCGGACTGGTGGACCTTTTTCGTCTATGGCGCGCTGCTGGCGGTCATGGTGGCGCTGCCCTTCCTGATGGACAGCTTCTTTCTCAGCGAAGTCACCAATGTGATGATCTGGGCGGTGGCAGGGCTGGGCCTGATGCTGCTGACCGGCACCACCGGGCAGGTCAGCCTGGGCCATTCGGCCTTCATGGCGCTGGGCTGCTACCTGTGCGCGAACCTGATGTTCGCCGGCCTGCCCTTTCTGATCGCCTTTCCGCTGGCCGGCATCCTGACCGGGCTGATCGGCGCGCTGATCGCCGTGCCGGTGCTGCGGCTGCACGGCGTCTATCTCGCCATCGCCACACTGGCGCTGGCCATCATCACCGAAGACCTGATCGTCATCCTGCGGCAGTGGACCGGGGGCGTGAACGGCATGTTCGCGCCGGATATCATGATCTTCGGGACCGAGGTGAACCGCTGGGTGAACCCCGAATACTGGTATTACATGACGCTGGCCATCGTGGTGATCGTCACGCTGATCTACGTCAACCTGCTGCGCTCGCCCCTGGGCCGGGCCTTTGCGGCGGTGCGCGACAGCGAGGTGTCGGCCCAGGCCATGGGCATCGACGTGTCGCGCACCAAGACCATCGCCTTTGGCCTGTCCTGCGGCATCACCGGGCTGGGCGGCGCGCTGATGGGCTTTTTCGCCGGCGCCTTCAACAACGAGACCTTCACCTTCCTGCTGGCGATCCAGTTGCTGATGATGATCGTCGTGGGCGGCATGGGCTTCATCCACGGGGCGTTTCTGGGCGCCATCGTCATCGCCTTCCTGCCGCAGGGCCTGTCCATCGTCACCGACAATGTGCGGGTGCTGAACATCCCGGGGCTGGAATTCGGCGCCTTCGGGGCGATCCTGATCTTCTTCATCATCTTCGAGCCTATGGGCCTTTACGGCCGCTGGTTGAAGATCCGCACCTGGTTCGAGCTTTTCCCCTTCGCCCGGCGTGACATGTTCCGCCGCCAGAAAAGCTACCTGAAGACGGAGCGTGTCAGATGAGCCTTCTGGAACTGAAGAACGTCACGCTGAAATTCGGCGGCGTCACCGCGGTCAACGACCTGACGATGAGCGTGGAAGAGGGGCAGGTCTTTGCCCTGGTCGGGCCCAACGGCGCGGGCAAATCGACCGTGTTCAACATGATATCGCGTTTCTACACGCCGGTCAGCGGGTCCATCACCTTTGATGGCGAGGATCTTTTACAGCGAAAGCCTGACCGCGTGCCGCAACTGGGCATCGCGCGCACCTTTCAGAATATTGAACTGTTCGAACGCGCCACTGTCCTGCAGAACCTGCTGGTCGGCCGCCACCGCCACCGCCGCACCACGATGCTGGAAGAGATGTTCTTCGTCGGCCGGTCCTGGAACGAGGAACGCGCCCACCGCCACGCGGTCGAAGAGGTGATCGAGTTCCTGGACCTGCAGGCCTATCGCGACAAGTACATCATGGGTCTGCCCTATGGGGTGCGCAAGGTGGTGGAGTTGGCCCGCGCGCTGGCCTCCAAGCCCCGTCTGTTGCTGCTGGACGAGCCCGCATCCGGCCTGTCGGTGGAAGAAACCCAGGACATGCGCTGGTGGATCGACGACATCCGCCGCCAGATGGGCATCACGGTTCTGATGGTCGAACATGACATGGGTCTGGTGGGCAAGGTCTCGGACCGGGTGCTGGCGCTTGATGGCGGCAAGAAACTGGCCGAGGGCACGGCCGCCGAGGTGCAGAAGGACCCGAAGGTCATTCAGGCCTATCTGGGCACCGGCGCCATTTCGAAGACCGCCAGCGCCGGGGGGGAACGGGTATGAGCGCGCTTCTGGAAGTCCGCAACCTGGAGACCTATTACGGGCCGATCATGGCCATCCGGGGCGTGTCGATCGAGGTGCATCAGGGGCAGGTAGTGTCTGTTCTTGGTGCCAATGGCGCGGGCAAGACGACGCTGCTGAAAACCATCTCCGGCATCATGGACCCCGAAAAGGGGCGCGTGATCTTTGACGGCGAGGAAATCCAGGGGCGAGAGCCGCATCACGTTGTCCGCCGCGGCATCGTCCAGGTGCCCGAGGGGCGCGAGGTGTTCCCGCTTCTGACTGTCGAGGAGAACCTCTCGTTGGGGGCCTATACCCGGTCCGATACTGCCGCCATTGCCCGGTCGCGCGATCTGGTCTTCGAATATTTCCCCATCCTGAAGGAACGCCGCCGCCAGGAGGCGGGCACGCTTTCGGGCGGCCAGCAGCAGATGCTGGCCATCGGCCGCGGGCTGATGCTGAAGCCGAGGATCATGCTGCTGGACGAGCCGTCGCTGGGCCTGTCCCCGCTGCTGACGCAGGAAATCTTCGGTATCCTGAAGCGCCTGAACAAGGACGAGGGCGTGACCATGCTGGTGGTCGAGCAGAACGCCGCCGTTGCGCTTGACCTGGCCGATCAGGGCTACGTCATGGAACTGGGCCGCATCGTCATGTCCGACACGGCCGAAAGACTGGCGGCGTCCGAGGATATCCAGAGCTTTTACCTGGGTCATGCCAACGAGGGCGCACGGGGGGAACGGCGCTGGAAAAAGAAAAAGACATGGCGGTGACCGGTCGCCGCGCCACGGCGCGGACCGGGGACTGAAAGGTCGCTTACGGGAGGACGACCATGCAGGAACAGATCGTCAAGGGCGTGCGCCTGAACGCGAAGACGGGCACCCGCCCGGTGCATATCGACGGGCACAAGACCCTGCCGGCGCTGTTGCGCGCCCGCTGCCAGGCCAATGGAGAGGCCACTGCGCATCGTGAAAAGGACTTGGGCATCTGGCAGGCCTATTCCTGGAACGACTACCTGCGCCACGCGCGGCTGATCGCCATGGGCCTGCGGCACCTGGGCCTGCAAAAGGGTGAGGTGATCTCTATCCTTTCCGAGGACAACAAGGAATGGATGTATATCGACATGGCCGCGCAATGCCTGGGCGCGGTGTCCTCGGGCGTCTACACGACCGACAGTGCGCGCCAGCTTGCCTATCTGGTCAACGATTCACAGACCCGTTTCCTTTTCGTGGAAAACGAGGAACAGCTCGACAAGTTCCTCGAGGTCGAGGATCAGATGCCCAGCCTGGTCAAGGTCATCATCCTGGACCCAGAGGGGCTGCACGCCTTCACCCACCCCAAATGCATGATGATGTCCGACCTTTACGGCCTGGGCGGCAAGCATGATGACGAGGATGCCTTCAACCGTGCCATCGACGCGGTGCAGCCCTCTGACCTGGCGGTGCTCATCTATACCTCCGGCACCACGGGCGACCCAAAGGGCGTCATGCTGACCCATGAGAACATCATGGGCGGGATGGAGGCCAGCCTGCAGGCGCTGTCCTTCGAACAGGGCGCCGAGCAGCTTTGTTTCCTGCCGCTGTGCCATATCCTTGAACGCATCGTGTCGCTGTACACACCACTGATGGTGTCCTCGACCGTCAATTTCGCCGAAAGCCCGGAAACCGTGTTCGACAACCTGCGCGAGGTCTCGCCGCATGGTTTCGTCGCCGTGCCGCGGGTGTGGGAAAAGATCTATTCCCGCGTGCTGGTCATGGCGCAGGAAGCCACCTGGACGGGGCGCATGGCCTTTGCGATGGCGATCAAGGCCGGGCAGGCACGGGCGCGCTATGTCATGGAGGACAAGCCGGTGCCGCTGGGCACCGCGCTTTGGTACGGGTTCTGGAACATCATGGTCCTGCGCAACCTGCGCACCATGCTGGGCATGGACCGGCTGACCCGCGGGCTGACCGGCGCCGCGCCCATTTCGCCGGAACTCTTGCGCTGGTTCCACGCCATTGGCGTGCCGCTCTACGAAGGCTTCGGCATGTCCGAAACCGCCGGCGTGGCGACGATCAACCAGCCTGGGTCGAACCAGACAGGGTCTGTCGGAAGGCCGCTGCCGGGCGTGCAGGTGCGCATCGGCGATGCCGACGAGATTCAGGTCAAGGGGCTGAACGTCTTTACCGGCTACCTGAACAAGCCCGACAAGACCGCCGAGACGATGACCGAGGACGGCTGGCTGCGCACTGGCGATATCGGCCGCATGGAAGACGGGTTCCTGACCATCACCGGCCGGATGAAGGACATCATCATCACCGCCGGCGGCAAGAACATCACCCCCGCCGAGATCGAAAGCCGGCTGAAGTTCAGCCATTACATCAGCGACGCCGTGGTGATCGGCGACAAACGCAAATATCTGACCTGCCTGATCATGATCGATCAGGAGAATGTCGAGAAATACGCCCAGGACCACAAGGTGCCGTTCTCCGATTTCCGCAGCCTGTGCCGCGCCGAGGAGGTGATTGACCTGATCAAGCGCGAGGTCGATGCTGTGAACAAGGAATTCGCCCGCGTCGAACAGATCAAGGATTTCCGTCTGATCGACGTGCTGCTGACCGCCGAGGACGAGGAACTGACTGCCACGATGAAACTGAAGCGCGCGACGGTGGAAAAACGCCACGCGGCGCTGATTGATGCTATGTATTGAGTCGGGGCCTGGGAGGGCCTGCAAAGGGAGGAAAGCATGAAACAACTAAAGACACTCATGGCCGCCGCGGCGGTTGTGGCGCTGGCGGGGGGCGCGCAGGCGCAGGTCCGCGGCGTGACCGATACCGAGATCCTTGTCGGCGGGGCGCATGACCTGTCGGGCATCTTTGCCGCCATTTCGACCCCGTCGGTCAACGGGTCGAACCTGTATTTCGATGAGCTGAACGCCGCTGGCGGCGTGCATGGCCGCACGATCCGTCACATCGTCGAGGATCATGGCTATCAGTTGCCCCGCGCCACCCAGGCGTTCAACAAGCTGATCGAACGTGACCGCGTCTTTGTCATGATGGGCAATCTGGGCACGCCGCACAACGTGACCCATTTCCCGCTGATGGAGCGCCGCCAGGTCCCCAACCTGTTCGCCCTGACGGCCGCGCGTCAGATCCTGCCGGACCCGCCGGGGCTGAACTTCCCGCTGCTGGGCACCTATCACGCCGAGATGATCGAGGGTTTGCGCTACCTGCAGCGTGAACGGGGCATCGAGAGCGTGTGTTCGATGTATCTGCCCACCGACTTCGGCGAGGAAATCTTCGAGGGTACGCGCGACGGGGCAGAACTGCTGGGTCTGGAACTGCTGGACCAGACGACCCACAGCCCGAACGAGCAGGACTTCGTCGGCGCGCTGACCCGCCTGCGTTCGGCCGGTTGTGATGCCGTGACCATCGCGCTGGGCATCCGCGCCACCATCACCGTCTATGTCACGGCTCAGCGTCTGGGCTGGGATGATGCGGTGTTCCTGGTCAGCTCGGCCGGTTTCCACGAGGCCGTGGCCGGGGTGCCGGGCGGCGCGACAGAGGGGCTTTACGGCGCGGCCAGCTGGTCCGACCTGCAGGCCCGCCAGGACAACCCCGTGGTCGCCGATTTCGTCGAGCGTTACCAGGAGCGCTATGGCGAACAGCCCGGCGGTTTTGCGATGCTGGGCTATGCCTCGGCCCATGCGCTGCACCGTGCGCTGGAGGCCGCGGGCCCTGACCTGACGCTGGAGAGCTTCATGGAGGGAATGTATTCGCTCGATTACTTCGACGAACTGCTGGATGTGCAACTGCGCTTCTCGCCTGAGAGCCACCGTGGCACCGATATCATCACCGTGTCGCAGGTTCAGGATGGCGTCTGGCAGCTGCTTGAACGACTGGGCGGCGAGGACTGAGACCTCGATAGCCAGAAAACCTGAAAGGGGCCGGCAATGCCGGCCCCTTTTTTGCCTGCCTTACGGGACTGGGTGCCAGGGGGGGGGGCGGTCAGAGCTGATCGGCGCTCCGCGCCACCCGCAGCAGCACCGGGTCAGGCCCGCCTGTGGCGCGGATGCGGACGGCGGCATCGGCCAGCGGCTCTTCCACCACCGCCATGTGATGGGCATTGGCGTGGATAATGCGGTCCGGGCCGGTGATCAGCCCCACATGCCCCGGCCAGAAGGCCAGATCGCCGCCCTGTTCCCCGCCCGGGATCACCGCCTTGCCCGGCATGGCACGTTGCAGGTCGCTGTCGGCGGGGCAGTCCAGCCCGCAGGCGTGAAAGGCTACCTGCACCAGCCCCGAACAGTCTATCCCCGCCCAACTGTTGCCGCCCCACAGATAGGGCGCGCCCAGAAAGCGCCGGGCCATTGCCGCCGGGTCCGCCGCCTGTTCCGTCTGCGCAGCAAGGTGCGCCGTCGGCACCCAGCCGCCGGCTGTGCGGGTCAGCGCGCCGTCCTGCCCCGTCACCCGCAGTTGCGCGCCCATGTACAGGGCCATGCGCGGCGGGGTCTTGATGTCCGGTGCAGGGTAGAGATGGCTTGCCGGCACCACCAGCCGATGCGTGCAGCCCTCATCAGGCCCCAGCGCGGCAGCCGTGACCCAACCGCAATAGCCGTCGCCCTCGTGAAACCCGAAGACGGCGCCGCCCTGCCACAACAGCGCACGAAAGGGCGCGCCGGTCAGTAATTGCCTGTCCCGCGCCCCGCCCGGCGTGGCGCACAGATCGGCCAGCGGCGCGGCGATGCGGTAGCGCCGCCCCTGCGTGAAGCGCGCACCCCGAAGCTGCCCGCGCAGGCTCTCATGCGCCACCCCGCCACAGACCGGGTGAAAGCGGCGGTCATGGCTCATGCCCCGTCGCCCTGATCCAGCCCCAGCACGCCGGGCAGTGCCGCCAGCAGCGCCCGTGCGCCCTGCCCGACCCCGCCCTTCGGCCGGCCGGGCGCCGGTTTGGGTTGCCAGCCATAGATGTCCAGATGCGCGAAACGCGGGCTGGCCTGCACGAAACGGCGCAGGAACAGCGCCGCAGTCAGCGATCCCGCCATCCCGCCCGCCGGTGCATTGTCCAGATCGGCGATGCCGGGTTCGATCATCGGCTCATAGGGCGCGTGGAAGGGCAGCCTCCACAGCGGATCGGCCTGATCGGCGGCGGCCTGCCCCAGCGCCGCGGCCAAACCCTCGTCATCGGTGTAGAAGGGCGCGATATCCGGTCCCAGCGCCACCCGCGCCGCCCCGGTCAGCGTTGCCATGCAGACCAGCGCATCGGGCGTTTCCTCATCGGCCAGGGCCAGCGCATCGGCCAGCACCAGCCGCCCCTCGGCATCGGTGTTGTTGACCTCTACCGTCAGCCCGTTGCGCGCGGTCAGGATGTCGCCGGGCCGGAAGGCGGCGCCGGAGACAGCGTTTTCCACCGCCGGGATCAGCACCCGCAGCCGCACCGGCCAACCCAGCGCCATGATCATCATCGCCAGCCCCAGCACCGTGGCCGCGCCGCCCATGTCCTTTTTCATCAGGCCCATCGAGCTCCCGGGCTTCAGGTTCAGCCCGCCAGTGTCGAAGCACACGCCCTTGCCCACCAGTGTCAGCCGCGGGCCGGCATCGCCCCAGCGCATGTCCAGCAGCCGCGGGATACGGTCAGACGCGCGGCCGACGGCATGGATCAGCGGAAAGTTCTCATGCAGCAGGTCGTCGCCATAGGTGACCGAGACCTGCGCGGCGAATTCCTCGGCCAGTGCAAGGGCGGTGGTTTCCAGCTCTTCCGGGCCCATATGGCTGGCGGGCGTGTTGATCAGGTCCCGTGTCAGCCATTCGCCGGCGGCGATGATCTCCAGCCGGCGCGAATCGACGCCCGCCGGGGCCTTCAGCAGGGCCGAAGGGCGGTTTCCCGCCCCCTGCCGGAAACGGGTAAAGCTGTAGCCGGCCAACAGCCAGCCCAGCGCCTGTTCGTGCAGGAATGCGGGCGGATGCTCGCCGGCAATGTGATAGATGCCCGCCGGCAGCCGCCGGGCCGCCGCGCCCAGCGAAAAGCGGGTGCGCGCCCGGGCCGCCGCGCCGCCCAGCCCGGCCACCACCAGCGCCACATCGCCGCCATTGCCCGGCACCGCCAGAAGCTCGCCCCCCGCCGCGGTGAAGTTCAGCGCCTTCAGCCAGTTGCGCACGCGTTCCGGCTGCGCGGCAAGCCAGCCGTCCAGGTCCTCTGCCCGGATGGCATGAACAGGGATGGAGGGCGCGTTGGGGGCCGCAAAGCTGGCAGAGCCGTTGAGCATGGGGCTGGTCCTTGATCCTGGTCTGAAGGCATCCGGTCGAATGCTTTTGCGCGCCAGCATAAGGCAGTTTGCGCCGGCTGTGAATCCGGCATGACTGGCCGCCGCATGGCTCAGGCCTTTTGCAGCAGAACCATGAAGAAACCATCCATCCCGTCCGCCAGCGCGGGGTCATCCGGCCGCGTGCGCCAGCCGCCCTTTGCAGCGGGTGCACCCAGCGGCAGGGGCGGGTGAGGCGCCAGCGTCAGGCCGGGGTTGCGGGCCAGAGCGGCGGCCAGTTGGTCCTCGCCCTCCTGCGGCAAGAGCGAGCAGGTGCAATAGACCAGCCGCCCGCCCGGCCGCAGGAAACCTGCTGCCGTGTCGATCAGCTGCGCCTGCAGGTCGGTCAGCGCCTGCAGGCCCGCGGGCTTTCGGATCTGCGGCAGTTCCGGGTGGCGGCGGATGGTGCCGGTGGCGGTGCAGGGCGCGTCCAGCAGCACGGCGTCCACCGGCGCGGGCGGCTGCCAGTCCAGCGCATCAGCGCAGACGGTCTCTGCCACCAGCCCGGTGCGGGCCAGATTGGCGCGCAGCCGTTCCAGCCGGCGGGCAGAGCGGTCCAGCGCCGTGACCTGCGCGCCCGTGGCCGCCAGTTGCATCGTCTTGCCCCCGGGCGCGGCGCACAGGTCCAGCACAGCCTCGTCCACCTGCGCCGCCAGCAGCGTCGCGGGCAGCGCGGCGGCGGCATCCTGCACCCACCAGCGCCCCTCCGCATAGCCCGGCAGGGCAGAGACCTGGACCCCCGCGCCCAGCCGCAGCGACCCGCCGGGCAGCGCCTGCACGGGGCCGGCGGCGGTATCCAGCGCCTGTGTCAGTGCGTCCCGCTCGGCCGCCGGCATGGGGGGCAGGGTCAGGTCCAGCGGCGCCCCGGCGTGATGCGCGGCCTCGATGCCGGCAACCGCGTCCTTGCCATAGGCCGCGCCCAGCCGCCGGCGCAGCCATCCCGGCAACCGGCCTGGGGGCAGGGCGGCCCAGGTCTGAGCCTCGGTCGTCGCGGCGCGGCGCAGCACGGCGTTGACCAGGCCGGCCATGGCGCTGCCGCCCTGTTGCGCCCGCGCGGTGGTGACGGCGGCCTGCACCACGGCATGGGCGGGCGCGTCCAGCGTCAGGATTTCAACCACCGAAAGCCGCAGCAGCGCATGCAGGTGGGGCGGCGGCGGCTTGCGCAGCAGCGGGTTCAGCACCGCATCGGCGCGCTGCAGATCGCGCAGGCACGCCAGGACCAGCCGCCTTGCGCGGGCGCGCTGTTCGGGCGTGCTGTGCTGGGCGAAAGGTTGCTCGTCCAGCATCTGCCCGTCGTTCAGCACGCCGACCAGCAGGTCGATGGCCAGCCCGCGCGCAGCGTCCCGGTCCTGCGCCGCGGTGGCGGTGTCGGCGTGATCCGGGCGGGGCGGTGGTCTGGACATGGGGTCAGGTTCGGGGTCTGAGGGTGCGTCTGAAATAGCGGCTTTGGGCCGTGCAAGAACCATCCGAGGTCATACGCCCCCCGGCTTGCCCATTCCGCACCGGCGATCTAGGTCTTGCGGTAAGCCACGGGTCCGTGCGGCGCAAGCCCGTTGCCGGCGCCCTCTTCGCCCGATGCTGGCCTCCGATGCTCGCCAAGGATCACAGATATGACCGACAGCACCCAACCCCCCGCCACCGAAAATCCGGTTGATCCGGCGCCGGGCCTGCCGCCCGCCGCCCAGCGGGCGTTGGCCGAGGCCGAGGAGCGTCGGCAAAAGGCAGAGGCAGAGGCCCGGGCGATGCCGAGGGAGCTGGGCGGCAGGAAGGGGCCGGAACCCGTGCGCTATGGCGATTGGGAGCGCAAGGGGCTGGCGATCGATTTCTGAGATTGGTCGAATGGCGTGCCGGATCACCGCAGCCGGAAATCGGCGCTGTCACCCGTTCCCTGGTCAGAGACAAAGCGCACCGAATTGTCGCTGCGCAGAACCATTTGGCAATTATACGGAATTTCGGTACCGCCCCAGTCCATGATGCGGCAGAAAAAACCGTCGCGCCACTGCCAGTCGCCGGTGACGGAATAGCCGAAGGCGCGACCGTTGATCTCGCCATCCTCGGTCACCTGCAGGCGGATGCCGAAGCGCGAAAGCTGATGGCCGATGACAACCTGTTCGAATTCACTGGCCGAGGTGATCTGCTGGAAGGATGAGGCCGGGGCGGGCTGCGCGGCGATCATGACGCTGGCGGTGCTGGCGGCCAGCAGGGCGATCAGACGGTTCGGCATGGTGCTCTCCCTTTCATTTTGAAGGGTTACGGGCGCGCCTTTGGCATGGATCACCCCGGATGCCGGGACGAAAGGTCGGGGGCTGGCGGGTCGGCGGGATATCGCCTAAGGGCGGGCGCGGGCCTGACTGATGGGGGCCTGACCGGCAGCAAATTTGGAGGCACCCATGTTCATTGCGACTCTGATCAGCGACCCGGCGGCCCCTTGCCTGAGCCCGGCCCGGGCCGAGACATTGCGCGCGGCGTGGGATGGCGGGCCGCTGCGCTGGCTGGCCGAGGGCGAGGCGGCGGAATTCCCGCTTGCCGCAGAGCCGGCAGACCTGTGGGCTGTGTGGGAGGCGCTGCAGGCGCAGGGGATCGACCTGGCCGTGCAACCGGCGGCGGCGCGGCGCAAGGCGATGCTGATCGCCGATATGGACAGCACCATGATCGAGCAGGAATGCATCGACGAACTGGCCGACATGGCCGGTCATGGCGCGGCTGTGGCGGCCATCACGGCGCGCGCGATGAATGGCGAGCTGGATTTCGAACCGGCGCTGCGCGAACGGGTGGCGCTGCTGAAGGGGCTGCCCGAATCGGTGGTCGATGACGTGATGCGCGACCGGATCACCCTGCGCGCGGGGGGCAGGGCGCTTCTGGCCACGATGCGGGCGCAGGGGGGGTATGCGGTGCTGGTCTCCGGCGGGTTCACGGCCTTCACGGGCCGCGTGGCGGCGGCGCTGGGGTTCGACGAACACCGCGCCAACCTGTTGCAGGTTGCGGATGGCCGGCTGACCGGCACGGTGGACGCGCCGATCCTGGGCCGCGCGGCAAAGCTGCAGGCGATGCAGGAGATCACCGCACGGCGCGGGTTGCAGGCGGCGCAGGTGATGGCGGTGGGGGACGGGGCCAATGACTTGGCCATGCTGCAGGCAGCCGGCGCCGGCGTGGCGCTGCACGCCAAGCCCAGCGTGGCCGCGCAATGCCGATTGCGGATCAATCACGGTGATCTGTCGGCGCTCTTGTTCCTGCAGGGATACGCGCGCGCGAATTTCGTGGGCGGGGGGTGATAGAGGGGGTGGCTCCCGCCCCTTTGCGCCGCATCGAAGATGCAGTGCAAAGCGTTGGGCCGGGCGCCGCGCGATGCGCGGCGCGGATGGTGCCCGTGGACAGGTCGGACCCGGGTGACGTTCCTTGATACGGAAAAAGGGCCACGCGCGTGGCGTGGCCCCTTGAAAGCTCTGTTCTGATCGCCCGGGATCAGGAGTCCGGCACGATGCCGCCGCCGGTCCCCATCTCCACGTTGGCGCCGCTCAGCGCGTTCGAGATGTTGCTCCCCAGCGAGCCGACACCGCCACCGACCGAGGCGACAACAGCGATGCCCAGGCCGACGATGGCGGCGGTCAGCACGACCCAGTCGACCGTCACGGCGCCCGATTCGTCGTTGTGGAAGTTCTTGATCATCGCAAACAGTTTCATGTGTTCTCTCCAGTTGTGTTACGCTTCATCGTAGCCTGGAGCCGGAGACCGAAGGTTGAGGGTGTTTGGCTCGGTGTCCCGCTTGGCTGAAACCTGTTTGCCCCTCGGTCGTGGCCGGAATTGGGCGAAGAATGGTCATTTCTGGGCAGATGCACGGTGTCTTTTCGCACCGTCCTTTCATCGCTGACAAAGCGCCGCCAGCGCGCCCTGCGTTTCCCGGCGGGCAACAGTGGCGACGGGGCACCGGCCGGATTTGCCGGGACAGGGTGGCATTGACAGGCGATTCGTGGCAAGAATCGTGTAGAAGTTCTAACAAATCGCAACCGCTATGGGCGTGAGCAGGCAGCTAACAGAGCGAAACGCGTGGCGCCGGCTGACATGGGCGGTGCTTCTGGCCGCCGGCGTGGTGGTGTCGCAGCCCGCGACCACAGCCTTCGCCGAGGATTTCACCTTTCGCCGCATCACCGTCACCCCGCCCGGAGAGGGGCCGCGCATCACCGTACAGATCGACCCGGAGGAACAGGCGCGCCGTCTGGCACCGCCCGCCCCCCGGGGCGAGCCGGATATGCCACGCCCGTCCGGCCCGGCCGGTGGCCCCAGCGCGGACGCGGGTGCAACGCCGCCATCGGCCCGGCATGGCTGGTTCTGGGCAGCGGTGCCTGCCGATCTGTCATCGGGCGAGGGGCGGTTCATCCGGGCCATGGACAGCCTGCGCAGCCCGCCCGGTGATGCCACGCCAGTGCCGGTGCCGCGTCTGGCGCATCTGCAGGCGATCGTGGCGGCGCATGGCACCGACATCCTGGCCGCCAGCATCGGCACGCGGGTGTCGCCGGCGCTGGTGCTGGCCGTGATTTCGGTTGAATCGGCTGGGCGGGTGGATGCGCTCAGCCGCGCCGGCGCGCAGGGGTTGATGCAGCTTATCCCGGCCACCGCGGCGCGTTTCGATGTCACCGATGCGTTCGAGCCGGCCCAGAACCTGCGTGGCGGGATCGCCTATCTGGACTGGCTGCTGACCCATTTCGACGGCGATCTGATCCTGGCGCTGGCGGGCTACAATGCCGGCGAGGGGGCCGTACGCCGCAATGGCGGCGTGCCCCCTTTTGCCGAGACGCGCGATTACGTGCCGCGCGTGCTGGCCGCCTGGGACGTAGCGCGCGGCCTGTGCCGGACGCCGGTGGACCTGCCTACCGACCCCTGCATCTTTGCCAGCCTCTCTGGCGGGTAAGCCGGCGCCAGCGGTGCACGCAGACGGGGCCGCGCCCCTTGCGCCCGGGCAGGGGATGGCGGAAGCTAGCCGACGTCATGGTGCGGGACGAGCGTCACCGGGCAGAGCGCGGAGCAGAGCACTGGGTAGTGCACGGGGCAGGGGGCAGTCGGGCATGGATGCCTGGGATGAGATCAGGACAGCCTGGCATGTGGCGCGCGCCGGCACCGTCAGCGGCGCGGCCGAGGCGCTGGGCGTGCACCACGCAACGGTCATCCGCCATGTCGATGCGCTGGAGGCCCGGCTGGGCGTCAAGCTGTTCCAGCGCCATGGCCGTGGCTATACGCTGACCGAAGCCGGGCAGATGCTGGCCGAGGCCGGGGCCGAGATCGACGCCCGGCTGAACCGGCTGGGTGCCGGGCTGAGCGGCGCGGAAGGCGGGATCAGCGGCGATCTGGTGATGACCGTGCCCCCGGAACTGAGCGCGCTGGTTCTGCCGGCGCTGACCGCCCTGCGCGCCGAGCATCCGCGCCTGATGGTGCGCCTGCGGACCGACCGGCGGGTGCTGCGGCTGGAACAGGGCGAGGCGCATCTGGCCATCCGCGCCGGCGAGCGCCCGCAGGAGCCGGACAACGTTGCCCAGCCGCTGGGCCGCTTCGGTGCGGCGCTCTATGCCTCTGACACCTATCTGCAGCGCCATGGGCGCCCCGCGCGGGACGCCGATCTGGTGCACCATGTCTTCATCGCCGACGAGGCTACCGACAGCCGCGTCCCCTGTTTCCGCTGGCTGGCCGATCTGGCCCCGGAAGTGGCGCTGCGCAGCGATGACGCCGCCGCCCAGGAGACGGCGATCCGTGCCGGGATGGGCATGGGTTTCCTGTTCGCCGACCGGTCTGGCACGGGGCTGGAGCAGGTGATGCCGACGCGCCCCGAATGGTCTGGGCCGCTATGGCTGGTCAGCCATATAGACCTGCACCGAAGCGCGAAACTGCAGGCCGCAATGGGCGCGTTGAAGCAGAGCCTGGGACCGGCGGCGGGCACCGCGCCGTGAGTGTGCCCCCGGTCCTGGCCGCAGGCGATGCCGCCATGCGGGCCGCCGGCGCGCCCGACCCGCGGGCCGAGGCGCTGCGCGGCCATGCCGCCATGCTGGCCTTTTCGGCGCTGGTGGCGGGCTCTTTCAGCCTGGGCGCGCTGGTCGCCAATCTGATCGACCCGGTATCGGTCACGGCCGTGCGGTTCCTGTGGGCGGCGTTGGTGCTGGCGATCTTTGCCGCCGTGATGGCCCGCAGGGCCGATGGCAGACGGCGCGGTTTCCGCCGCGCTGATTTTCGCGCGCCCTGGCGGCATGTGCTGCTGGGCGGGCTGTTCGCCGGCTATTTCGTGCTGATGTTCGAGGGGTTGAAGACCGGCGATCCGGTATCATTCGGCGCGGTTTTCACCCTGACGCCGGTGATGACGGCGGGTTTTGCCTGGTTCTGGCTGGGTCAGCGCCTGGATGGCTGGCTGGCCGGCGCGCTGGCAATCGGGGCGGTGGGTGCGGTCTGGGTGATCTTTCGCGCCGACTGGCAGGCGCTGCTTGCCTTCCAACTGGGCCGGGGCGAGGCGATCTATTTCGTCGGTTGTGTGCTGCACGCGGCCTTTACGCCGCTTTTGCGCCGGCTGAACCGGGGCGAGCCGGCGCTGGTGGCGACATCGCTGGTGATGGGGGCGGGTTGCGTGCTGCTGCTGGCGCTGGGCTGGCAGGGGATGCGCGCGACCGACTGGGCGGCGCTGCCGGTGATGGTCTGGCTGACCATGGGCTATCTGGCGATCTTTGCCAGCGCGCTGACCTTCTTTCTGCTGCAATACGCCACCCAGCGGCTGCCGTCATCCAAGGTGATGGCCTATACCTACCTGACCCCGGCCTGGATCATCCTGTGGGAACTGGGCCTGGGCCATGGCGCGCCCGGCCTGTCGCTCGCGCCCGGCATCGCGCTGATCGTGCTGGCGCTGGTGATGCTGCTGCGGCGGGATTGAGGCGAGGGGGCGCTGCCCCCGTCGCCTTCGGCGCAGGGCGCACGATCACGATGTCGGTTTCCCGCCCTTCATGCCATCGATGATCTGGGACAGTTCCATCGGGAAGGGGAAGACGATGGTCGAGTTCTTCTCGGCTCCGATGGTGGTCAGCGTGGACAGGTAGCGCAACTGCATCGCGCCGGGGTCCTGGCCCAGGATCTGCGCGGCCTCGAACAGTTTCTGCGCGGCCTGCTGTTCGCCATCGGCGTTGATGACCTTGGCGCGGCGCTCGCGTTCGGCCTCGGCCTGGCGGGCGATAGCGCGGATCATCGATTCGTTGATGTCGACATGCTTGATTTCCACATTCGCCACCTTGATGCCCCAGGCATCGGTCTGGGCGTCGATGATTTCCTGAATGTCGTTGTTCAGCTTGTCGCGTTCCGACAGCATCTCGTCCAGTTCATGCTTGCCCAGAACCGAACGCAGCGTGGTCTGCGCCAGTTCAGAGGTCGCCTGCATGAAGTTTTCCACCTGGATGGTGGCCCTTTCGGGGTCGACCACGCGGAAATAGATCACGGCGTTGACGCGGACCGAGACGTTGTCCTGGCTGATCACGTCCTGGCTGGGCACGTCCAGCACCCGCACGCGCAGATCCACGCGCACCATTTGCTGGATGAAGGGGATCACGATGATCAGGCCCGGCCCCTTGACCGAACTGAAGCGGCCCAGCGTGAAGACCACGCCGCGTTCGTATTCCCGCAGGATGTTGATCGCCGAGGCCAGGAAGCCCAGCACGAGAACGATCAGGATGGCGTAGAAGACGAAATCGCCAAGGATGGTGAGAATATCCATTGGTTTCTCCTTTCAGCGGCTGGCCCGTCTGGCTGTGCTGACGGGCAGTCAGGGTTGGCTCGTCGCGGTTTCGGTGGACGACGTATCGGCGGGCGTGACGATCAGCGTCAGCCCGTCCATGCCGGCAACCGTTACCGCGCTGTCCGGTTGCAGGGTCAGCGCGGGGTCACCACGGGCCTGCCAGCGTTCGCCATGCACGAAGACATGGCCGGTGCCGCCCTGCCAGTTGGTGACGCGCGCGGTCAGGCCGATCATCTGCTCCTGCCCGGTGGTGACGCGGCGCCGGTGAACCACCGCTGCCAGCCGCGCCACCAGGAAGGAAAACAGCAGGCTTGCCGCGGCGACGGCCGCCAGTGCGGGCCAGTGCACCGCCATGCCCGGCACGTCGCCGTCGAAAAGCAGCACGCCGCCCATCACGATGGCCACCGTACCACCGATGCCCAGGATGCCGAAGGAGGGTGAGAACGCCTCGCCCACTACCAGCGCCAGCCCCAGCGCGATCAGCGCCAGCCCCGCCCAGTTGAACGGCAGGATCGACAGCGCCATCATGCCCATCAGCATGCTGATGCCGCCGATGGTGCCGGGAAAGAGGGTGCCGGGGTTCAGGATCTCGAAGATGATGCCGTAGAAACCCACCAGCATCAGCAGGATCGCCACATTCGGGTTGGCGATGATGGACAGAAGCTGCGTGCGCCAGTCCGGCGCGCGTTCGACGATTTCCAGCCCTTCGGTATCCAGCACCACCGGCTCGCCGTCGATCTCGACGATGAGGCCATGCGCGGCGGCCAGCAGGTCATCGGTGGTGCGCGCGATGAAGTCGATCACGTCCTGTTCGGCGGCCTCGCGCGCGGTCAGGGTGGCGGCGTCGCGCACGGCGCGTTCGGCCCAGTCCGCGTTGCGCTCGCGCAGTTCGGCCAGGCCCCGGATCCAGGCCACAGCGTCGTTGATCGCCTTCGCCTCGGCCGCGCTGCCGGCGCCGGGGCCAGAGGGTGTGCGGCGGGGCTGGGGGGCGGGCTCGTCGCCATTGCCATTGCCGCTGCCATTGCCCGCGTTGGTACCGGGCTCGGCCTCGTCTTGCCGCTCCCGCTCGCCTGCGGGTTCGTCGCCAAAGGGGCTGCCGCCCATGGACACCGGCGTGGCCGCACCGATGGTGGTGGCGGGTGCCATGGCGGCAACATGCGCGGCGTAGGTGATGAAGGTGCCGGCACTGGCCGCCCGCGCGCCCGAGGGTGCCACATGCACCGCCACCGGCACCGGCGAGGCCAGGATCGCGTTCACGATATCGCGCGTGGATGTGACCAGCCCGCCGGGCGTGTCCATGCGGATGATCACCAGCGCCGCGCCGTCCTCTGCCGCGTCCTCGATCCCGCGGATCAGATAATCGGCGGTCGCCGGGCTGACGGCATCGGCCAGGCTGAGAACGACCGCCTGCCGCGCCGGCGGGCCCTCGGCCGCCGACTGGACGATCAGCAGCGAAAGGCCGCCAAGCAGAGCCACAAGGGCCGCGAGCAGGCGAAAGGGACGGGCAGGGGTCGGCATGGCGGGCACCAGATTGCAGCGGGGCGGTGCCGCCGCGAATACCGAAGGCAACAGCGACACCGGCTGCCCCATCAGATAAGGCGTCGTTGCCGTTTCGCAACAGCGCGCCCCTGTCGGCCGGGCGGGGCGTCTGGTCGCAGCGCGCGCCTACCCGCCCTGTTCCTTGACCGATTCCATTGCCACATGGGTCGAGGTCGCCGCCACATGCGGCAACCCGGAAATGCGTTCCGCCAGCACCTGCCGGTAGTTTTGAATATCCTCGCTGCGCACCTTCAGAAGGTAGTCGAAGGCCCCGGCGATCATGTGGCATTCCTCGATCTCGGGCACCGCGCGCACGGCGGTGTTGAAGGCCTGCAGCGCCCGCTCGCGCGTGTCCGATAACCGCACCTCGACAAAAGCGACATGCCCCTGGCCCAGCCGCCGGTGATCGACCAGCGCGCGATAGCCCAGGATATATCCGTCGCGTTCCAGCCTTTTCAGCCGCGCCTGGGTGGGCGACTTGGACAGGCTGATGCGCGCTGCCAGCGCGGTGACGCTGATCCGCCCCTCGGCATGCAGGATGCCCAGAATGGCGCGGTCGAAGTCGTCCAGATCGTTACGGGACAAATGGCTTCTCCGGCGTGGTTGAAAGGTGATAATTACCGTCAATTCGGTGTAATAGGGAAACAGTAGCGACGCAATCGGGTTAGAATGGCAGCATTCGGCCTTTTCGTGGAGACGTGCCATGCGACCCCTGGACACCCCCCTGCTGAACCCCATTCCGGAGGACGAAGGCGCCGTTGTCAACGACCTGATCGCCGCTGCCGGTCTGGATGATCTGGCCCGCGCCCGCATCTCGGCGCATGGCGCTGATCTGGTGCGCGCCATCCGGACCAGCGCGAAACCGGGGTTGATGGAGGTCTTTCTGGCCGAATACGGACTTTCCACCGATGAGGGCATCGCGCTGATGTGCCTGGCCGAGGCGCTGCTGCGCGTACCCGATGCGCCGACGATGGATGCGTTGATCGAGGACAAGATCGCGCCGTCGGACTGGGGTCGGCATCTGGGGCATTCGGCATCCTCGCTGGTCAATGCCTCCACCTGGGCCTTGATGCTGACCGGTCGCGTGCTGGAAGAGAGCGGGGCGGGCATGGCCGGGCATCTGCGCTCTGCCGTGCGCCGCCTGGGTGAGCCGGTGATCCGCAGCGCCGTGGCCCGCGCTATGCGCGAGATGGGCCGGCAATTCGTGCTGGGCGAGACGATTCAGGCGGCGATGAAGCGCGCGGCGGGGATGGAGGCGCAGGGCTACGGCTATTCCTACGACATGCTGGGCGAGGCCGCGCGGACCGACGCTGACGCGCAGCGCTATTTCGACAGCTATGCGGCTGCCATCAGGGCCATCGGTTCCGCGGCGAAGGGTGATCAGAGCCAGCGCAACCCCGGCATCTCGGTCAAGTTCTCGGCCCTGCATCCGCGCTATGAGGAAGGCCAGCACGCCAGCGTCATGGCCGAACTGGTGCCGCGCGTGGCGGCGCTGGCGCGCCTGGCGGCCGAACGCGGCCTGGGCTTCAACGTCGATGCCGAGGAGGCCGACCGCCTGGCCCTTTCGCGCGACGTGATTGAGGCGGTGCTGGAGGACCCCGCGCTGGCCGGCTGGGACGGGTTCGGCATCGTGGTGCAGGCCTACGGGCCGCGTGCGGGGGCGGCGATCGACTGGTGGCACGGGCTGGCCGCGCGGCTGGGCCGGCGTTTTACCCTGCGGCTGGTCAAGGGCGCTTACTGGGATACCGAGATCAAGCTGGCGCAGGTGCAGGGGCTGGTGGGCTTTCCGGTCTTCACGTCGAAATCCGCTACCGATATCAGCTATATCGCCCAGGCGCGGCGGCTGCTGGGCATGAGTGACCGGATATATCCGCAATTCGCCACCCATAACGCCCATACCGCCGCCGCCGTGCTGGACATGGCGCGCACGGGCGGTGTGGCGCTGGATGCGTTCGAGTTCCAGCGCCTGCACGGCATGGGCGAGCGGCTGCATGAGATCGTCAAGGCCGAGGCCGGCACCCGCTGCCGGATCTATGCCCCGGTCGGCGCGCATCGGGATCTGCTGGCCTATCTGGTGCGCAGGCTGCTGGAGAACGGGGCCAATTCCAGTTTCGTCAACCAGATTGTCGATGAATCTGTCCCGCCGGAAACCGTCGCCGCCTGCCCCTTTGCGGCCTACGCCGCGCGCAAGCCCCTGCCGGTGGCGCCGGGCACCGAGCTTTTCCAGCCAGAACGGCGCAATTCAAAGGGGCTGGACCTGAACGCCCGCCCGGACTGGGAGGAGATCGAGGCCTCCCGCACCCCCTTCGCTGCCACGCGCTTCACCGCCGCGCCCCTGATCGCCGGGCCGGTGGTGGGCGAGGCGGCGCAAGAGGCGCGCAACCCGGCCCGGCCCGGCGATGTGGTCGGCACCGTCACCCCGGCCAGCGCCGCCGATGTGGAAACCGCGCTGGCCGTGGCACGGCCCTGGGACGCGTCGCCAGAGGACCGCGCCGCCATCCTGAACCGCGTGGCCGATCTTTATGAGGACAACCTCGGCCGATTCTTTGCCGTACTGGCGCGCGAGGCCGGCAAGACGCCGCTTGATGCGCTGGGCGAATTGCGTGAGGCGGTGGATTTCCTGCGCTACTACGCCGCCCGCATCACGCCGGCCATGCGGCCGCGCGGGCGGATCGCCTGCATCTCGCCCTGGAACTTCCCGCTGGCCATCTTTACCGGCCAGATCGCGGGCGCCTTGGCGGCGGGCAACGCCGTGTTGGCCAAACCCGCCGAACAAACCCCGCTGGTGGCCGCGCTGGCCGTGGACCTGATGCACCGCGCCGGCGTGCCGCAGACGGCCATTCAACTGCTACCCGGCGATGGTGGCACGGTCGGCGCGGCACTCAGCCGCGATGCCCGCATCGACGGCGTGGTCTTCACCGGCTCTACCGAGACCGCGCAGACTATCCGCCGCGCCATGGCCGAGCACCTGACCCCCGGCGCGCCACTGGTGGCCGAGACTGGCGGCCTGAACGCCATGATCGTCGATTCCACCGCCCTGCACGAACAGGCCGTGCGCGACATCGTGGCGTCAAGCTTCCAGTCCGCCGGGCAGCGCTGTTCGGCCCTGCGCTGTCTCTATGTCCAGGCCGATGTGGCCAAGGGGCTGGAGGCCATGCTGATCGGCGCCATGCAGGCCCAGCGGCTGGGCGACCCCTGGGCGCGCGACACCGATATCGGCCCCGTGATCGACGCCGAGGCCGCCGCCGACATTCGCGCCTATGTCGATGCCGCGCGGGCCGAAGGGCGGGTGCTGGTGGAACTCGATACGCTCTCAACGGGCCATTTCGTCGCCCCCGTGGTGATCCGCGTGAACGGCATCGACGACATTCCGCGCGAGGTCTTCGGCCCGGTCCTGCACGTCGCCCGGTACCGGGGCGCCGATCTGGAAGAGGTCATCGCGGCGGTGAACGCGCGCGGCTACGGGCTGACCTTCGGGCTGCACACGCGGATCGATTCGCGCGTGCAGGAGGTGGTGCAGGCGGTGCATGCCGGCAATGTCTACGTGAACCGCAACCAGATTGGCGCGGTGGTGGGTAGTCAGCCCTTTGGCGGCGAGGGGCTGTCGGGCACCGGGCCAAAGGCCGGCGGACCGGCCTATGTCGCGCGGCTCGCCGCGGCTGAGCCGGCGCTCGCCACGTTGCACGCTGACCCGTCGCCCGCGGATGCTGGGGCGCTGGAACAGCGCCTGGCCACGGCGCCTGTGCCCGCGCCGCTTTCCACGCAGGACATGCCGGGCCCCACGGGCGAATCGAACCGCCTGACCCTGTTGCCGCGTCCGCCTGTTCTGTGCCTGGGTCCCGGCCCGGATGCCGAGGCAAGGCAAGCCGCCGCCGTGACCGCGCTGGGCGGGCAGGCGGTTGCGGCGCAGGGCGCGGTGCCGATGGACTGGCTGGAACGCGCCGGGGGCTTTTCGGCCGTGCTGTGGTGGGGCGACGCGGAAACCGCGCGCCGGATCGACCGGGCACTGGCCGCACGCAAGGGGCCGATCCTGCCCCTGATCACCGCCCTGCCAGATGCCGCCCATGTCCTGCACGAGCGCCATCTGTGCGTCGACACTACCGCGTCTGGCGGCAACGCGCGCCTGCTGGCGGCCGTGGCGGCAGAGTGAACCCGGTTTTCTGAAGAGCGACCGCGCCGCGCGTCCGCGCGGCGCGTGGCCCAAGCCAGCGGGCGGCCCGTCAGGGCAAGCCCGATGGCGCGGGAGCCCCCCGGGGCCGGTCCCCCCGATCAGTTCAGCAGACGCCGCGCGATGACCTGCGCCTGAATCTCGCCCGCACCCTCGAAGATGTTCAGGATCCGCGCATCGCACAGGATGCGGCTGATCTGATACTCCAGCGCAAAACCGTTGCCGCCATGGATCTGCAGCGCATTGTCCGCCGCCGTCCAGGCCACGCGGGCGGCCAGTAGCTTGGCCATCCCGGCCTCCAGGTCGCAGCGCTTGTCGTTGTCCTTCTGCCAGGCGCTGAAATAGGTCAGCTGGCGGGCCACCATGATTTCAACCGCCATCATCGCCAGCTTGTCGGCCACGCGCGGGAATTCGATCAGCGAGCGGCCGAACTGTTTGCGATCCTCGGCATATTGCATGCCGACCTCCAGCGCGTTCTGCGCCACGCCCACGGCGCGCGCCGCGGTCTGGATGCGGGCGCTCTCGAAGGTCTGCATCAGTTGCTTGAACCCCTGGCCCTGGGTCTGGCCCAGCAGGTTCTCGCCCTTCACCCGGAAATCGTCGAAATTGACAGTGTATTCCTTCATCCCGCGATAGCCCAGCACCTCGATCTCGCCGCCGGAAATTCCTGGGTCCACAAAGGGCTTCTCGTCCGTGCCCGGGGTCTTTTCGGCCAGGAACATGGACAGACCGCGATAATCATGCGTGTCCGGCACGGTGCGGGCCAGCACGGTCATCACATGGGTGCGCGCGGCATGGGTGATCCAGGTCTTGTTGCCGTTGATCACCCAGTCATCGCCATCCTGCACCGCACGGGTGCGCAGGCTGCCCAGGTCCGACCCGGTGTTGGGTTCGGTAAAGACCGCCGTGGGCAGGATCTCGCCAGAGGCCAGCCCCGGCAGCCACTTCGCCTTCTGCGCGTCGGTGCCGCCGCAGATGATCAGTTCGGCGGCGATCTCGGACCGCGTGCCCAGGCTGCCCACCCCGATATAGCCGCGCGACAGTTCCTCTGACACCACCACCATCGAGGCCTTGGACATGCCCAGCCCTCCGAACTCCTCGGGGATGGTCAGGCCGAAGACCCCCATCTCGGCCAGTTGCTCGATGATCTCCATCGGGATCAGTTCGTCCTTCAGGTGCCATTCATGGGCATGCGGCGCGACCTTTTCATCGGCAAAGCGGCGGAACTGGTCGCGGATCATCTCCAGCTCTTCATCCAGGCCCGTGGCGCCAAAGGTCGCCCGGCCCGCATTGTCGCGCATCAGGGCCACCAGCCGGGCGCGCGCGGCGGGCGTGTTGCCGGTCATCAGCGTGGCGAAGGGCTCGGCGTCAAAGGCCGCCAGATCGGCGCGGGTCAGGCCCAGATCGGCCGGGCGCAGGATCTCGTTCTGCGTCATCGGCAGGCCACCGGCGATCTGGCCCAGGTATTCGGCAAAGGTGATCTGCAGGATCAGCGATTCCATCTCGCCAAAGCGGCTCTCGCCCTCCAGCCGGGCGGCCCAGCCCTGCATCTGGCGCAGGCTTTCGACGTAGGTTGCCAGCCAGGCAAACCCATGCGCCGCGCGCTGTTCCTGATCCAGCAGCGCCGCCTGCACCTTGCCCCCCGGCGCCACGCGCGCCGTCAGCTTGGCCTTTGCCTGCTCCAGCAGCGCCGAAAGCGGGTCCAGCGCGGCCTCCGTCCGGGCGGTCAGCCCCTCGATCAACAGCGCAGCGCCAGCGCCAGTCTGCGGCATATCCTGACCGTCATGGGGCATGGGGAAACTCCTTTATCTCTGTCAGTGGCCCAGATAGGGCGTTTGCAGGTGCAGCGCAACAATAATACGCCCGGCAGCCGCTAGCGGCACTAAAATGTCGCAGCCCTTTTCAGGGGTGCAGCGCCGATCGTGACGGAGTATAGCGCCACAGCGAAAGGGGAACAGGGATGGACGTGCTTTTCGGCGGTCTGCCGGCCTGGGGTTTCTGGCTGGCCTGCGCGATCACGCTTTTTGCGGGCTTTGTGAAAGGCGCGGTGGGCTTTGCCATGCCGCTGATCATGATCGCCTTCTTTTCGTCTTTCATGACGCCGGATCTGGCGCTGGCCGCGTTGATCCTGTCGGTCCTGACGACCAACCTGCACCAGTCGTTGCGTTTCGGCTGGGCGCCCGCCTGGGCCTCGGCGCAGCGCTACTGGCGGCTGATCGCGACTACCTCTGCAGGCATCGTGATCTCGGCGCCCTTTGTGGTGATCCTGCCGCAGCAGTTGTTGTTCGCGCTGCTGGGCGTGCCGGTGATGCTGTTCGCGCTGATCCAGTTGACCGGCTGGACACCGGGCATCCCGCCGCGCCACCGCAATGGCTGGGAATACGGGCTGGGCACGGTGGGCGGGCTTTATGGCGGGATTTCCGGCATCTGGGGGCCGCCGGCGATTGTCTATCTGCTGGCCGTGGGCGCACAGAAGGAAGAGATGGTGCGTGTGCTGGGCGTGGTGTTCCTGATCGGCGCTGTGGCGCTGCTGGGCGCGCATCTGGTTTCCGGCGTGCTGAACCCGGTGACGCTGCCTCTGTCGGCGGCCCTGGTGGTGCCGGCGGCGGTGGGGATGTGGCTGGGCTTTCGGTTGCAGGATCGGCTGGACCCGGTGCGGTTCCGGCGGTGGACGCTGATCGTGCTGATGCTGGTGGCGCTGAACCTGATGCGCCGGGCTGTTTTCGGCTAGAGCAGGTCGCTCGGACGTGGGCGCCGGTTCCGGGCTTTTCGGCACGCGAAATCAAAGGGGTGGAACGGGTCGCGTGAATACGGATGAACGCGACACGTTCCAAGCGGGGGCAAAGGGGCTTTTCCCCTCGGCGCGTGCCGCGCCTCACCCCAGAGTATTTCGGGCAAGATGAGGGGGCCGTCAGGGCCGAACCAGGGACAGAAGCCCCGTGCCCCGGCACAGCGCGGTCAGATGTGGCACGGTTTCCGGGGCGACCACGTCGAAACCGGCGCTGAATGCTGTTTCGCCGTCGACGGTGGCGGTGAATGTCCAGCGGCCGGGCAGCAATTCGTCCTCGGTGTCGAACTGAAAGAAGATGGCCTCCCGCTGGCCGGCAAGGGCAAAGGCGTCCCAGGCCTGCTCGGTCATGGCGTCCGATGCCATCGGCGGGTGGGTGACGGTGTAGCGCACCGCCAGCGCCCCGTCGCCCGCCAGCGTGAATTCGACCCCGAAGCCCATGCCCAGTTGTGCGGGCGCGGTGGTTCCGTGATGGATCAGGCGCACCGGTTCGTCCGGCACATGCACCCAGCCGGCGATGGTGTCCGGGGCCGCGCGTCGGCCGGCCGGTGGCGGGTTGCAGATCAGTCCGCGTTCGACGCGTTCGGCCACAGGCGACAGGACGAGCGGTGCCTCGGCCAGTGCTGGCGGTGCCAGTGCGCAAAGCACCGCCGCAAGGGCCGCGGCCCGCCTAGCCAATCGCCGCAGCCTTGATGTCGTCGCCGATATAGGGGACGTATTGGGCAAAATTGTCGGCGAACATGCCCACCAGCTTTCGTGCCTGCACGTCATAGGCGGCCGGGTCGGCCCATGTGCGGCGCGGGTCCAGCAAGACATCCGCGACGCCCGCCACCGCCACCGGCACATCGAAGCCGAAATGCGGGTCCTTGCGGAATTCGGCATCGTGCAGCGCGCCGCTGAGCGCCGCCGTCAGCAGCGCCCGCGTGGCCTTGATCGGCATCCGCGATCCGGTGCCATGGGCGCCGCCCGTCCAGCCTGTATTGACCAGCCAGCAGGAGGCTCCATGTCGGGCGATCTTGTCCTGCAAGAGCTGGCCATAGACCTCTGGCCGGCGCGGCATGAAGGGGGCGCCGAAGCAGGTCGAAAAGGTCGGCTGCGGCTCGGTCACGCCGCGTTCGGTGCCGGCGACCTTTGCGGTGAAGCCGGAAAGGAAGTGATACATCGCCTGCGCGGGCGTCAGCCGGGCGATGGGCGGCAGCACACCGAAGGCATCGCAGGTCAGCATGATGACGCAGCCGGGATGCCCGCCGAGCGACGTGTCAGAGGCGTTTGCGATGGCTTCCAACGGGTATGCGACGCGGGTATTGGCGGTCAGGCTGTCATCGGCGAAGTCCAGCGCCAGGGTTTCCGGGTCGTAGACCATGTTTTCGACCACGCTGGCGAAACGCGTGGTGGTGGCGTGGATTTCGGGCTCCGCCTTCGAGTCCAGGTTGATGGTCTTGGCGTAGCAGCCGCCCTCGAAGTTGAAAATGCCGTTCTCCGACCAGCCATGTTCGTCATCGCCGATCAGCACGCGCCCCGGATCGGCGGAAAGCGTGGTCTTGCCGGTGCCCGACAGGCCGAAGAACACCGCCGAATCCGACGGATCGCCGATGGCGTGATTGGCCGAACAGTGCATCGCCATCACGCCCTTGCCGGGCAGGATGTAGTTGAGCAGCGTGAAGACCGATTTCTTGTTCTCGCCGGCGTATTCGGTATTGGCGATCAGGATGGTCTTGCGGTCGAAGTTCAGCGCGATCACGGTTTCGGACCGGCAGCCATGGCGGGCGGGGTCTGCCTTGAAGGACGGGCAGTTGATGATCGTCCATTCCGGGTTGAAGCTGTCAAGCTCTTCACGCGGGGGGCGGCGCAGCATGTGGCGGATGAACAGGCCGTGCCAGGCCAGTTCCGTCACCATGCGCACGTCCAGCCGATGCTCTGGGTCGGCGCCGCCGTAAAGGTCCTGCACAAAGAAATCCCGGCCCTTCATGTGGGCCAGCATATCATCATGCAGCCTGTCGAACGCGTCCGGCGCCATGGGGGCGTTGTTTTCCCACCAGATCGTATCCTCGACCAGCGGCGTGCGCACCACGAACTTGTCCTTGGGCGAGCGGCCGGTGAACTGCCCGGTGGAAACAAGGAACGCACCGCCCTGGCCGATAACCCCCTCGCCCCGCTGCACGGCGGCCTGCATCAAGGCCGGCTCGGTCAGGTTGTAGGCCACAGCGCCAAGGCCCGTAATGCCCTGATCTTCAAGCCGTTTATTCGGGTTAACGCGCCCTGTGGTCATGCTTTTTCTCCTTCGCCCTGCCCATCTGGCCGTGATCACGCCTGCTGCCTCGTGCCGGCACTTTCCAGCGCTGGCCACGGGCCTGATGGGGCCGCTATATCATGGCGTTGTCGCGGATGAACAGGACGCAATCCTGCAGTTAGCGCAACCAGGGCGCTGTTACCGCAAACTGCGCGGACCCTTGCATTTCGGCGGTCGCGGCAGGGTTTCCTTGAGGTTTTGTGCCGCATTCTGTCCATGATTCGTACTATTCAGTTGATTCTTGGTGCCGTTCGCATGATTATGGCGAAAAAAAGAACAGTTGAGCAGCATATGAGGGGCAGGCAATGTCAAAGATCGCCTTGGTGGACGATGACAGGAATATCCTGACATCGGTGTCGATCTCGCTTGAGGCCGAGGGCTTCAATGTAGAAACCTACAATGACGGGCAATCCGCGCTGGATGCCTTCAACCGGAAATTGCCTGATCTGGCGGTGCTGGACATCAAGATGCCACGCATGGACGGCATGGAGCTGTTGCAGCGCCTGCGGCAGAAGACGCAGATGCCGGTGATATTTCTCACCTCGAAGGATGACGAGATCGACGAGGTGCTGGGCCTGCGCATGGGCGCCGACGACTATGTCAAGAAGCCGTTTTCCCAGCGTCTGCTGATCGAGCGTATCCGCTCGCTGCTGCGCCGCCAGTCGGCGGTAGAGACCGGCGAGGTCGGCACGACAGAGGAAACCAAGGTCATGGTGCGCGGGTCGCTGACCATGGACCCGCTGCGCCATTCGGTCAGCTGGAAAGGCGACGATGTCACGCTGACCGTGACCGAATTCCTGCTGCTTCAGGCCCTTGCCCAGCGGCCCGGCTTCGTGAAAAGCCGTGATCAGCTGATGGACGTGGCTTATGACGATCAGGTCTATGTCGATGACCGCACCATCGACAGCCACATCAAGCGGCTGCGCAAGAAGATGCGCTCGGTCGACCCCGAATTCTCGTCGATCGAGACGTTGTACGGGATCGGGTACAAGTATAACGAAGCGTGACGGCTCAGGCGCCGTGCGGCCAAGGTGCCGCATGGTGCCGCAGGCGCGGGGCCAATATGGCGTTCGACACTCAGGCAAAAGGCAAGATGCCCCCGGACCAGGTCGTTCTGGGCGAGGATTGGGTCCATCCGCCGCATGCCGTGGATACCGAGATGCGGCAGCGGCGCGCGCGGCGCGGCTGGCTGGCGGTGTTCGCATCGCCGCTGGCGCGCAAGATCGTGCTGTTCAACATGCTGGCGCTGGTGCTGCTGGTCGCCGGGGTGCTGCTGACCAACCCGTTTCGTGACACGTTGGTGCGCCAGCAGGAAAACGCGCTGATCGCGCAGACCGAGGCGCTGGCCGACATCCTGGGTGCCGCGTCCGGACTGGCGCAGGGCGACGGCGCGCAGGCCTTTCGCGCGACGGCCATCGAAGCGCTGACCTTGAATGCCGAGACCGAGCTTTTGTTGATGGACGCCGGTGGCGCGGTCGAGGCCGTGCGCCGCGGGCATGCAGCACGGCCATCGACCCCGCTGTCTGCCCTGTCGCCGGAGGTGCCGAACACCCCGATCCTGAACACGCTGGACGCGATTTGGTCGGTGATGACGGTCTTTTCCGCCCGTCAGGCCCCGCAGCCCCCTGACCCCGCCCAATTGCTTGCCGAACTGCACGCAGAGGCCATGGCTGGCAGCAGCAGCGTCCGTATCCTGCCGCTGGCGCGCGGTGTGCGGGTCATCGTGGCGGCGCCGGTGCTGGAGCAGGGCGCGCCTGCCGGCGTGCTGGTCATGCAGCAGATCCCTGCCGGCATGGACGGCATGCTGCGCGCCGAGCGTGAACAAGTGCTGCAGATGTTCATCGTGGCGCTGCTGGTGTCGATCGGGCTCAGCATCGTTCTGGCCTCGACCATTGCGAACCCGTTGTCGGATCTGGCCAGCGCCGCCGAGATGGGGCGTGACCGCAACGCCAGGCGCATGGCGCCGGGCCGCGTGCGCATCCCTGACCTGACAGGCCGGCCGGACGAGATCGGGCGCCTGTCGGCGGCAATGCGCGGCATGGTCTCGGCGCTTTATGACCGGATCGACGCGAATGAACAGTTCGCCGCCGATGTCGCCCATGAGATCAAGAACCCGCTGGCCAGCCTGCGTTCTGCCGTCGGCACCCTGCGGGTGGCACGGCGAGAGGAACAGGTAAACCGCCTGCTGGATGTGATCGAGCATGATGTGCGGCGGCT
>SKHK01000310.1 GCA_007117005.1 Paracoccaceae bacterium | reverse complement strand
TACCACGCCCGCAGCCGCGCCGAAGCCAAGATGCGGTGCCTCAAGTCCTTCGGTGAGCGCATCGCCGCGAGAGACCCTGACTGCCAAACCGCCGAAATCCACATCCGCGTTGCACTCATGACCCACCTCAATGCCCTCGGCACCGCCGAGATCGTCCGCGTGACCTGAACCGGAAGGGGAAAGGTGCCCTCACGTCTCACGCCCTCTTTCTGCAAAAATGCCGGTCTTATGTGGGGTCGAAGCGGCAAGACCCCATTTTATTCAATAAAACCTGTGGTGGATGGCGGAGAGACAGGGATTCGAACCCTGGGTGGGGTCACCCCCACAACGGTTTTCGAGACCGCCCCGTTCGACCACTCCGGCACCTCTCCATACCGCGGCCAAGGGGGGAGATAGTCGGTCGGTTGATGGGTTGCAAGCGATTTCACCACGCAAACCGCATGCCCAGAAACACACCTGTCCGAAAGAGCAGCGCCGGCAGGGGGATCAATGCGCCTGCGCCCAGTTCCGGCCCTGCCCGGCATCGACCACCAGCGGCACGTCCAGCGTGACCGCCGGGGCCGCAGCGTCCTGCATGACCGAACGGACGCGCGCGATGGTGTCATCGACCGCGCCTTCGGACACTTCGAACACCAGTTCGTCGTGCACCTGCAGAAGCATCCTTGCAGGCAGCCCCTGAATAGCCGCCGGGATACGGATCATTGCCCGGCGAATGATATCGGCCGCTGTGCCCTGGATCGGGGCGTTGATGGCGCCCCGCCGTGCGAAACCCGCGGCGGGACCCTTGGCGTTGATCTCGGGCGTGTGGATCTTGCGGCCGAAAAGCGTGGTGACAAAGCGGTCTTCCTTCGCTTTCCTGACGGTTTCATCCATGTAATCCCGGATGCCCGGGAAACGGTCGAAATAGGTGTCGATGAATTGCTGCGCCTCGGCCCGCGGGATGCGCAGGTTGCGCGCCAGGCCGAAGCCGGAAATGCCGTAGATCACCCCGAAATTGATCGCCTTGGCCTGCCGGCGCACTTCTGGCGTCATCTGGTCCAGCGGCACGCCGAACATCTGGCTGGCGGTCATGGCGTGAATGTCCAGCCCCTCGGCAAAGGCCTGTTTCAGCGCCGGGATATCGGCGACATGCGCCAGGATGCGCAGCTCGATCTGGCTGTAATCGAGGCTGACGAGCACATTCCCCGGCCCGGCCACGAAAGCCTCTCGGATGCGGCGGCCCTCTTCGGTGCGGATGGGGATGTTCTGCAGATTGGGGTCGGTCGAGGACAGCCGCCCGGTATTCGCCCCGGTCTGCACATAGGATGTATGCACGCGGCCCGTATCGGGGTTGATATGGTCCTGCAGCGCGTCGGTGTAGGTGGATTTCAGTTTCGACAGTTGCCGCCAGTCCAGCACCCGGCCGGGCAGGTCATGCTCCGTCGCCAGATCCTCCAGCACATCGGCCCCGGTGCCCCAGGCGCCGTTCTTGCCGCGCTTGCCGCCCTCCAGCGCCATCTTCTCGAACAGGATTTCGCCCAGTTGCTTGGGCGAGCCCACGTTGAACTTTTCGCCCGCCAGGTCATGAATTTCTGCCTCCAGCGCCGCCATCTTCTGGGCAAAGGCGTTGGACATCCGCGACAGCGTGTCCCGGTCCACCAGAATGCCCGTCCGCTCCATCGCCGCCAGCACCGGCACCAGCGGGCGTTCAAGCGTCTCGTAAACCGTCGTTACCTGCGCGCGGTGCAGGCGCGGGCGCAGGGTCTGCCACAGGCGCAGGGTGATGTCGGCGTCCTCCGCCGCGTAGCGCGCGGCGTCGTCGATCGGCACCAGATCAAAGGTGCGGGCGGATTTGCCGCTGCCGATCAGATCCTTGATGGGGATGGGCTTGTGGCTCAGGTATTCTTCGGAAAGCGTGTCCATGCCGTGGCCGTGCAGGCCTGCGTGCAGGGCATAGGACATCAGCATCGTGTCATCGAAAGGCGCCATGGTGATGCCGTAGCCGGCCAGCACCTTGGCGTCGTATTTCACGTTCTGGCCGATCTTCAGGATCGCGGCATCCTCCAGCACCGGCTTCAGCGCGGCCAGCGCGTCGTTCAGCGGAATCTGCCCGTCGGTCAGCGCCTTGTCATCGAACAGCCCCTCGCCCCCGGCGCGATGGGCCAGCGGGACATAGGCCGCGTCATTCGGGGCCAGCGCCAGCGAGACGCCGACCAGTTCCGCGCGCATCTCATCAAGCGCCGTGGTCTCGGTGTCGATGGCCACATACCCCTGATCCATGATCCGCGCGATCCAGTCCCGCAGCGTGTCCATGTCACTGATGCAGGCATAACCGGCATGGTCGAAGGGCAGCGCGGCAGGCTCCTCGGCAGGCGGCGGCGTGCCGGCGCTGGTGGGGGGCTCGGCGATGACCGGTGCCTCGGCGCCCAGCTTCTCGGCCACGCGGCGGGAAAGCGTGCGGAACTCCATCTGCGCCAGAAAGCCCAGCAGCGCCTCGGGCTCGGGCGGGCGGATGGCAAGGGCGGGCAGGGTGACATCAAGCGGCGTCTCGCCGTCCAGTTCCACCAACCGGCGAGAGATGCGGATCTGTTCCGCATGATCGATCAACGTCTGCCGGCGTTTTGGCTGCTTGATTTCGCCCGCCCGCGCCAGCAGGCTTTCCAGATCGCCGTATTCATTGATCAACAGCGCCGCGGTCTTTACCCCGATCCCGGGCGCGCCGGGCACATTGTCCACGCTGTCGCCGGCCAGCGCCTGCACATCGACCACGCGTTCCGGCCCCACGCCGAATTTCTCGGCCACGCCGGCGGCGTCGATCATCCGGTTCTTCATGGCGTCGAACATCACCACCTGCTCGCCGACCAACTGCATCAGGTCCTTGTCAGAGGAAATGATGGTCACCCGCCCGCCGGCCTGCACCGCCTGCCGGGTCAGGGTGGCGATGATGTCGTCGGCCTCAAACCCCTCGGTCTCGATACAGGCGATGTTGAAGGCGCGGGTGGCGTCACGGGTCAGGGGGAACTGGGGGCGCAGGTCCTCTGGCGGGTCAGGGCGGTTGGCCTTGTATTCGGGGTAGATTTCGTTGCGAAAGGTGGTCGAGGAATGATCGAAGATCACCGCCGCATGCGTCGCCGCCTCGCCGCCGTTGCGCCCGTCCAGATAGCGCTGCAGCATGTTGCAAAAGCCCGCCACCGCGCCCACCGGCAGCCCGTCGGACTTGCGGGTCAGGGGCGGCAGGGCGTGATAGGCGCGGAAGATGAAGGCCGAGCCGTCGATCAGATGCAGGTGATCACCCTTGCCGAAGCCGTCGGGCATCGGGGCCTCCGTTTCATGCGCCATGCGGCGGGGGTACTGGGCGTGGCGTCAGGCGGCCGCTGCCTTTGCGGCCTCGGTGCCTTCCAGGATGTAGCGCTTGTCGCAATAGGGGCAGTCGACCCAGCCAGTATCATCGGGGATGGACAGCCATATGCGGGGGTGGCCCAGCGCCCCCTCGCCGCCGTCGCAGGCAACACGGGTGGCGGTGACGATCTGGGTTTCCGGGGCCGGGTGGCTGGGCAGCGCGGTCATGGCGTGTTCCTGAAAAGGCTTGG
>SKHK01000185.1 GCA_007117005.1 Paracoccaceae bacterium | reverse complement strand
TGCCCCGCGGCGGGGTGGGGGCGGAGCGGCGGGGGACGGGCGGCGGAGGGCGGGCGGCGGAGGGCAGGCCCCGGCGTCAGAGCCTGTCCAGCACCGGTGCCGTGTCGATCCCGGCCATCGCCCCGGCGATCTGCCCGCGCGGCCCGCCCAGCCGGCTGGCCAGCCATTGATCCGCGACCGGGCTACGCTCCATCATCGCCGCGCCGGCCAGCAACATCCCCAGGCTTTCGGCGAACCAGCGGGCCTCGCCCTCGACCGGCAGGCCCGGCCAGCGGTCCCGATGCGCCGAAAGCGCGGCATCGAAACGCGCATCCTGGCCGCGCGCGCGGTCCAGCCGGGCATCCAGTTGCGCGCCTGCCTCCGGCTCGCGCATCAGGGTGCGCAGAATGTCCAGGCAGATCACATTGCCGGAGCCTTCCCAGATCGAATTGAGCGGCGCCTCGCGGTAGAGCATGGGCAGCGGCGTGTCCTCGACATAGCCCATGCCGCCCAGGCACTCCATGCATTCATAGATCATCCCCGGTGCGCGCTTGTTGTTGATAAACTTCGCCAGCGCCACCGAAATCCGCGCATAGGGCCGCGCGCCCGGATCGTCGAAGGCGCGCGCCACATCCATGCCCAGCAGCAGCGCCGCCTCGGCCTCCAGCGCCAGATCGGCCAGCACGGCGCGCATCAGCGGCTGGTCGATCAGCCGGCGCTGAAAGACCGTGCGCCCCCGCGCCCAGAACACCGCCTCGCCCAGCGCCGCGCGCATCAGCCCGGCCGGGGCCAGCGCGGTATCCAGCCGGGTATGGTGCACCATCTCGATGATCGTCTGCACGCCGCGCCCCTCTTCCCCCAGCCGGTGGGCGAGCGTGTCGTGGTATTCGATCTCGGACGAGGCATTGGCCTTGTTGCCCAGCTTGTCCTTCAGGCGCTGGATCTGGAAGGCATTGCGCGTGCCATCCGGCAGCCAGCGCGGCACCAGAAAGCAGGTCAGCCCGCCATCGGCCTGCGCCAGCGTCAGGAACCCGTCGCACATCGGCGCCGAGCAGAACCACTTGTGCCCGGTCAGCCGATAGACCCCCTCGCCCGCGCCCGGGTCCGCCACCGCGCGCGTGGCATTGGCGCGCACATCCGATCCGCCCTGCTTTTCGGTCATCGCCATGCCCATCGTGGCACCCGCCTTCTGCGCCAGCGGGCGGGACGCGGGGTCATAGGCGCGGGCGGTCAGCTTCGGGCGCCATTCAGCCGCAAGCGCGGGGTCGGCATCCAGCGCCGGCACGGCGGCATAGGTCATCGTCATCGGGCAGCAGACGCCCGGTTCGACCTGGCTGAACAGGTACATGAAGGCCGCGTGTTTCGCGTGACTGCCACCTTCCTCCCAGGCGCAGGCGGCATAGCCCCCCTCCAGCCCCAGCGCCATCAGCCGGTGATAGCCAGGGTGGAAATGCACCGCGTCGATGCGCCGCCCGCCGCGGTCGAAAAGGCGCAGCTCCGGCAGGCGGGTCTGGGCGTCATGCGCGGCCTCGCGCATCCCGGCACTGCCCAGCGCGGCGCCCAGACGGGCAAGGTCCGCATCCGGGCCGATACAGGCCCGCAGCGCGGCGTCAGAGGCCCAGAGATCCCGCGCCGGGCCCTCCGGAGCGCCGGGCTGGTTGAAGACTTCATGCGTGGCAAGCCGGGCGCGCGGGGCGGCGGCATCGGGGGTGGTGTCGGTCAGGGTGGTCATGGCGGGTTCCTCCTGCGCGGCAGCCTGCCGCCCGTACCCCCGGCCTGGCAAGCGTGACCCCGCGTTCCGCCACGCGGCGTGCGACACCGCAGCCCAAAGGGGGATTCCCACGCCGCGCGGTTTCTGGCATGGTGGCGGCAGGCGACAACAGCCGCCATGTCCGGGCAACGACCCACACAGACAAAAGAGCAGCCATGCAGCGAAAGACCCCCCGGCTGGGCCCGGTTCTGTTCTACGCCCTCGCCGGCACCTTCGGCACCTATCTGACCTTTGCCGCGGTGCAGGGCGAATACGGGCTGTTCAACCGGATCCAGATAGAGGCCGAAATCACCACGTTGAGCGCCGAGCGTGACCGCCTGGCGCGCGACCTGGCCGAACTGGAAAACCGCACCCGCCGCCTGTCGGATGACTACATCGACCTGGACCTGCTGGACCAGCAGGCACGCGCCGTCCTGGGCATGCTGCGCGCCGACGAGATCGTGCTTCGATAGAGGTCGACGGAAGCCGGGCAGAAAACCCCTCGCAATTCACATGCCGCTGTTGTAGAAAATGGTTTAACGCTAAACCATTTTCACGCAGCATGACCTGACGCATTCCAGGGGGCAGACAGGGGGCCAGCATGGCAACGCGCAAGACCACCGCCAAAGGCACACAGGGCGCCGCCGGAAGGGACGCATCCAACGTCCCGGCCGAGGATCTGAAGACCTGGTACCGCCAGATGCTGCTGATCCGCCGGTTCGAGGAGAAGGCGGGACAGCTTTACGGCATGGGGCTGATCGGCGGGTTCTGCCATCTCTATATCGGGCAGGAGGCCGTGGTCGTCGGCATGGAGGCGGCGGCAAAGGAAGGCGACAAGCACATCACCTCCTACCGCGACCACGGGCATATGCTGGTCGCCGGCATGGACCCGAAGGGCGTGATGGCCGAGCTGACGGGCCGCGAGGGCGGCTATTCCAAGGGCAAGGGCGGCAGCATGCACATGTTCAGCCGCGAAAAGCATTTCTACGGCGGGCACGGCATCGTCGGCGCGCAGGTGCCGCTGGGCGCGGGGCTGGCCTTTGCAGACAAGTATCAGGGCAATGACAATGTCACCTTCGCCTATTTCGGTGACGGGGCTGCCAATCAGGGCCAGGTCTATGAGGCCTACAACATGGCCAATCTGTGGAACCTGCCGGTGGTTTTCGTGATCGAGAACAACCAGTACGCCATGGGCACCTCCACGAAACGCTCGTCCAAATCGCCCAACCTGTGGGAACGGGGTGCCGCCTACGGCATCAAGGGTGAAATGGTCGACGGCATGGATGTGCTGGCAGTCAAGGCCGCAGCCGAAAAGGCGGTGGCGGCCTGCCGGGCGGGGGACGGCCCCTATATCCTGGAGGCGATGACCTATCGCTACCGCGGCCATTCCATGTCCGACCCGGCCAAGTACCGCACCCGCGAGGAAGTCCAGAAGATGCGCGAGGAACGCGACGCCATCGAGCGCGTGCGCGCGCTTCTGCTGGAGGGCGGCCACGCCGGCGAGGATGACCTGAAGGCGATCGACCGCGACATCAAGGCGGTGGTGAACGAAGCCGCCGATTTCGCCCGCGAAAGCCCGGAGCCCGCGCTGGACGAGCTCTGGACCGATATCTACGCCTGAGGGGGGAACAAGCCATGGCAACCGAGATCCTGATGCCCGCGCTTTCGCCCACGATGGAGGAAGGCACGCTGGCGAAATGGCTGGTCAAGGAAGGCGACACCGTCGCCGCCGGCGATATCCTCGCCGAGATCGAGACCGACAAGGCGACGATGGAATTCGAAGCCGTCGACGAGGGCACGATCGGCAAGATCCTTGTCGCCGAGGGCAGCGAGGGGGTGAAGGTCAACACCCCC
>SKHK01000079.1 GCA_007117005.1 Paracoccaceae bacterium | reverse complement strand
CGTCTCGCCTGCGCAGGGCCGAGCCCAGTCGCACCGTCATTTCCTGCATCACCGCCTCCAGCCGCGCTGCGCCGTAGAGGGATTGCAGGCGTTCCGCGTCATCGAGGCGCAGGACCAGGGCCGCCGGCCTGGGTCCCTGCGGCCCCGCTGCGGCCGCGTCGTCGAGCAGTCTGGCATTCAGTTCGCCGCGCGACAGGGGCGGCACCGGCTGGTCGCTCAGCGGTGCGCCGAACAGCCCGCTGGCCGCTGGTCCAGCGCGCGGACGGCCCTGCCGTTCGACGGCAAGCACGGCCACTATCGCCAGCAAAACCAGCACGTTCAGCACCACCAGCCATGGTGCGCCCCCTGCCCAGAGCGCCAACAGGGCCGGGCAGAACAGAAGCACACACACCGCCAGTGCGCGCCCTCCCGAACCGCCAGTTACCAATCGCCATGCTGCCCGCACCAAGACCTGAGCCCTTTCGGTTATGCGCCGCAAGAGGGCGCAGCCGTGTTTCGGACAGCGTGGACCGCATAGGCTGATCGAAGGATTAACGGCGTGCGGATAATTTCATCGAATTGGATCTATTTTCGCGACGCGCCGGGGTTACTTTGCACGGCCCGTTGGCTGGTCCAGAGACAGGCCTGCGAAATCGAACAGCGCCGGGTCGGCGAGATGCGAGGGGCGCGCGTTCATCAACGCGCGGAACATCACCCCGCGCCGCCCCGGGCTGCGGCGTTCCCATTCATCCAGCATCGCCTTGACCTGCATGCGCTGCAGCCCGTCCTGGCTGCCGCAGAGGTCACAGGGGATGATCGGATAATTCATCGCGCGGGCAAAGCGGTCGCAATCGGCCTCGGCCGCCAGCGCCAGCGGGCGCAGTACAAAGAGATCGCCCTCCTCGTTCACCAGCTTCGGCGGCATCGTGGCCAGCCGCCCGCCGTGAAAGAGGTTCATGAAAAACGTCTCCAGGATATCGTCGCGGTGATGGCCCAGCACCACGGCCGAACAGCCCTCTTCCCGCGCGATCCGATACAGGTTCCCGCGCCGCAGCCGCGAACAGAGCGCGCAATAGGTCCGGCCCTGCGGCACCTTGTCCATCACGATTGAATAGGTGTCCTGGTATTCGATCCGGTGCGGCACGCCCATCCGGGCCAGAAATTCCGGCAGCACGGTGGCGGGAAAGCCCGGCTGGCCCTGATCCAGGTTGCAGGCCAGCAGGTCCATCGGCAAAAGGCCGCGCCATTTCAGTTCGTGCAGGATGGCCAGCAGCGTGTAGCTGTCCTTGCCGCCTGACAGGCAGACCAGCCAGCGCGCGCCGGGCTGGACCATGGCATAGGTTTCCAGTGCCTCGCGCATGTTCTGCACCAGCCGCTTGCGCAGCTTGCGGAACTCGGTGTCCTTCGGGGCACCGTGGAACAGGGGGTGGATGTCGTCGGCGGCATCGTCAAGCATGGCGGGCTTATCGCGCAAATCCGGCGCGCCGTCCATCGTCCGCGTGGCGCGGCGGCGCCCTGACGCGTGGCCCGCCATGCCGGTGCCGCGAGCGTGCCTCATTGCGGGGGCAGATATCGGTCCGTGGACATCTGAAAAGGAGGCTGGTGATGCGCCGGTCGGTTCGCCTCGCGCCCTATGCAGGCGCGGCTCTGGTCTTCCTGGCCATTGCGCTTCTGATGGCCATTCTGTCCTTGGACGGCTGGTCCAGGTGGCTCCCGTGGGCATCGGTCGGCGCCGTGGCGGTGGCGATCATCTGGGCGATCGACAGACCCGGCGCGGCGGCGGCCCTGCGCCGGATGCAGGCGCGTCCGCGCATCACCGCCGATGAGGTCGCGACCCTCAACGCGGCGATGGCCACAGACACCCGCCCCGCCCTGCGCTGACACTGGCCGAGGGGCCGACCGCGCCCGCCGCCAGCCGGATCGGCGGCGCCCCGTGGTCGCCTGATCCACAAGGGGGCTGACCGATGGCACTGGATGGCCACCCGCTGGTGTTCCTGGGGCAGGTGAACTTCGCCGAGCTTCCCGCCCTGCCGGAGTTTCCCGAACACGGCCTGTTGCAGATCTTCGTCGGCGGCGCGCAGGCCGCGCATCTGGTCTGGCACCCTGCCCCCGCTGGCGGCGGCCTGCTGCCGATCCCCGCGCTGTTCCTGGGCAAGGCCGGGCGCGCCTGGCACCCGTTCCGGGGCAGCGCCCAGACCCAAGGGCTGGCCATCACCGGGGCCGAGGCGCAGACGGACGCGGCCAACGACCACCTGCACCCCCATTGCGAACGGGCCGCCGACTGGTTCGAGCGCCTGCCCGCCGATCCGCGGGTCGAGGCGCTGCTGCGCGACCATGAGGCCCGGATGGACACCCTCCGCGCCGGCTACGGCACCCACCGGATCGGCGGCCACCCCGGTTTCGTGCCGTTCGATCCCAGGGCGGAACTGGACGAGTACCGCGACCGGGGGCTGGACCGAGTGATCCTGCATCTGGGCTGGGAACCCGGGCTGATCGAATCCGGCGACGGGGGCGAAATCAACATCCTGATCGCCGCCACCGACCTGCGCGCCCGCCGCTGGGACCGGGCGGTCTGGTACGAGGATTGTGGCTGATGGCGACGCTCTTCTCGATCATCAGGGATGCGCTGCCCCGCCTGCCGGATTTCCCCGACAGCGGCTTGCTGCAGATCTTTGCCAGCAATGACAACCGCAACCTGATCCTGCGCTTTCATGACCGGCCAAAGGGCGATGGTCACTTGCCCATCCCCGATGCCTTTCGGCGCCGCCCCGGGCGCTGGTGCCACAACTTCACCCCGCAGGCGCTGGAGACCGGGCTGGCCCTGCACGCCGAGCCGTTCACGTCGGTTGCCACCCACGAGGCCCCGGCACATGCCGACATCCATCGTGCCATCACCGGACGACTGCCGGCGGATGACGAGGCCGCGGACATCCTGCGCGGCTGGGAAAGCCGGATGCAGGCGATCCGCGACGGCTATCCCCCGCACCGGATCGGCGGGCATGACGGCGGGGACCCGGGTGCCGTCCTGCCCGAATTCGACCGGGTGATCCTGTGTATCGAGGCGCATGAGGGAATGGTCGAGGCCCCCGACCATGCGTCGATCACCCTGATGATCCCGGCCGATGACCTGCGCGCACGGCGCTGGGACCGGGCGCAGATCCATTTCATCATCGATTGACGGCCCGGCGGGTGCCCTCAGCCCTCGCCGCGCGTGCGCCTTGCCTCGTGCTCGGGGTCGGCGCCGGGTACCGGGTCATAGCCATGACCGCCCCAGGGGTGGCAGCGCAGGATGCGGCGAATGGTCAGATAAAGGCCCTTGATGGCGCCGTGGCGCTCGAACGCCTCCAGCGAATAGGCAGAGCAGGTGGGCTGATATCGGCAGCCATGGCCAACCCAGGGGCTGAAGACCAGGCGGTAGAAGCGCACCGGCAGGGACAGGATCCAGGCGCCGGGGGTCATGGCTTGCGCCTGTCGGCATGGATGGCGGTCAGCGCGCGGGTCAGATCGGCCAGCAGGTCCGGCCAGGGGCGGCCGGCGGTCACCCCGGCGCGGCCGACCAGCACATAGTCCCAGCCCGGCCGCCCGGCGCCCGCCAGCACGGCGCGTGCGGCCGCG
>SKHK01000194.1 GCA_007117005.1 Paracoccaceae bacterium | reverse complement strand
GCGAACCTGATGGCCTTTTTCGAGATCGGCGCGCGCAACATCCTGGTCCCCTCGCCCCGGCCCGTGCAGAACATCCAGCGCGCGATCGAGAATTATCCGATCACCTGGATCACCGGGGTCAACACGCTGTTCAACGGGCTGATGAACGAGGAATGGTTCGCCGCCTTCCCGCCGAAACATCTGGTCGCGGCCATCGCCGGCGGCACCGCGCTGCACCAATCCGTCGCTACCCGCTGGCAGGCGATGACCGGCACGCCGATCGCCGAGGGCTACGGGCTGACCGAATCCTCGCCGCTGGTCAGTTTCAACCCGCTGTCGGATGCCGCGCGGCCCGGTTCCATCGGCATCCCGGTGCCGGGCACCGATGTCGCGCTGGTCGATGACGATGACGCGCCCGTCGCCCCCGGCCAGCCGGGCGAGCTGATCGTCAAGGGCCCGCAGGTCATGCGCGGCTACTGGATGCGCCCGCAGGATACCGAGGCCACGGTCAAGAACGGCTGGCTTTACACCGGCGACGTGGCGGTGATGGAGGATGGCGGCTTTCTGCGCATCGTCGACCGCAAGAAGGACATGGTGCTGGTCTCCGGCTTCAACGTTTACCCGAACGAGGTAGAGGATTGTCTGGCCCTGATCCCCGAGGTGCTGGAGGCCGCGGTAGTGGGCATTCCCGACGGCGCCTCGGGCGAGGCGGTGCGCGCCTATGTCGTGGCGAACCCCGACCAACCGGGCGAACTGACGAAAGAGATGATCATCGCGCATTGCCGCAAGCATCTGACCGGCTACAAGGTGCCGAAATCGGTGATCATCCGCGATGCACTGCCCAAGTCGCCCATCGGCAAGATCCTGCGCAAGGACCTGAAGGCCGAGGTGCGCGACGAATTCGCGGGGAAGGTGTGACATGCTGACCGAACTGGAAACCACCCTTCTGGGGGTCATGATGATGATCATCATGCTGGGCATGGGTGCCAGCATGACCCCGCGCGATTTCCTGATCGCCTTTCGAAAGCCGAAGGGCATTCTGGTGGGGCTGTTGTCGCAATTCGCGGTGATGCCGTTTCTGGGCTACCTGCTGGCCGTGGCGCTGGGCCTGCCGCCGGCGCTGGTGGTGGGGCTGATCCTGATCGCCTGCATGCCGGGGGGCACCACCTCGAACATCTTCGCCTATTTCAGCAAGGGTGTGCTGGCGCTGTCGATCATGATGACCACGGTTTCAACGCTGGTCGCCGTGGTGATGGTGCCGCTGCTTTTGTCCTTTTACGGCGGGCTGGCCGGGGTGGGGGCGGAAAACGCCATCCCGCCGGAAAACGTGGCGCAGATCCTGGTGGTGCTGCTGGTGCCGACGATCATCGGCATGGTGCTGCGCAAGATCAGCCCCAATGTCGGTGCCACGGTGGAACTGATCGGGTCGTTCATGGGGGTGGTGGTGATCCTGTTCCTGATCGCCAGCTGGGTGCCGCGCAACTATCCCTTGCTGCTGGAAACCGGGGTGGATGTCTATTTCGTCACCATAGGCATCGGGCTGATGGGCATGCTTTTCGGCTACTGGGTGGCACGCGGGCTGGGGCAGGACACCAACCGCTCGCGCACGATCAGCCTGGAGACGGGCATCCAGAACGGGCCGCTGGCCGTGCTGGTGATCACACTCAGCTTTACCGGGCAGCAACAGCAGGAGGTGCTGCTGATCCCGGTGCTGTATTCGCTGTTCATCGTGCTGACCTCGACCGTGGTGATGCTGTATTACCGCCGCTCCGCCACGCGCGAGGCGCTGGCCCGCGACGCCGCAAAGGTTCGCCCGGCCTGACCCGCACGCCTGACGCCCGCGCCTGACCCGCGCGTCTGTCAGAAGCGTACGCGCCCGGCGATCGACCGGCGACAGCTTGCGCCGGCCACCGTGCGCCGGTTGACACGCCTTGGAACGATTCTAAAAGTAGGAGCCAGCCAGCAGGAAGCCCGCCATGGCCGAACCGACCGTCCCGCTTGTCTTCGTTGCGGCGCTGATCACGGCGCTGGCAACAGGTCTGGGCGCCCTGCCCCTGCTGGCCGGACGCAGGGCCACCACGCGCTGGCTGGGAATGGGCAACGCGACCGCCGCGGGCCTGATGCTGGCTGCCTGTTTCAGCCTGATCGTCGAAGGGTTCGACTTCAGCCCCCTGCGCACGCTGGCCGGCGTGCTGGCCGGGGTGGGTCTGATCATGCTGGCCAATCGCTGGCTGAAACGCCATGAGCGCGCCAGCATCGCCAACCTGCAGGGCGCCGATGCCACCAAGGCGCTGCTGATCATCGGCATCATGACCGCCCATTCCGCGGCCGAGGGGGCGGGCGTCGGCGTCGGCTATGGCGGCGGGCGCGAGCTGGGCGATTTCATCACCATCGCCATCGCGTTGCACAATGTGCCAGAGGGGCTGGCCATCGCGCTGATCATGGTGCCCCGCGGCGCGACGGTCACCAAAGCCGCGCTGTGGAGCATCTTTTCCAGCCTGCCGCAGCCTTTGCTGGCGGTGCCGGCCTTTCTGTTCGTCCTGACCTTCACCCCCTGGCTGCCCGTGGGCCTGGGCCTGGCGGCGGGCGCGATGCTGTGGATGATCTTTTCCGAACTGCTGCCAGAGGCCGGGGCCGACATGGGCAACGAAGGCCTGGGCGCCGTGGTTGTCCTGGCCTTTGCGGCGATGATGGGCGTCACGCTGCTGATCTGATGGGGTCGGTGCAGAGGGGGCGGTGACCCAAGACAGACTGGCAACCCGCTGCCATGCAGCCGGCCCGATGACCGCCTGCCCTGAACGCCTGCCCCGAACGCCTGCCCCGAACGCCTGAGGTGTCGGAAAGTGGCTGGGGTGGTAGGATTCGAACCTACGGTACACGGTACCAAAAACCGCTGCCTTACCACTTGGCTACACCCCAACTGCGGCGGTTCTTACCCAACCGGCCCGACGCTCGCAAGGGCGATTTTCCAAAATTCCGACAACGAAAGCCCGGGTCAGAGCCCGTCCTTGCCGGCGGCGCGCCAGGCGGCCCAGGCTTCGGGCGTGTCCAGATCGGTCAGCGCGCGCCGCCCCGGCCGCGGGACCAGAACGGGCCGGGCGCGGGCCAGCAGGTCACGGGCGCCGGTATCACCCCGAAGTGCCTGAAGATCGGCCAGAAAACGGCGCGGGAACAGCACCGGATGACCCGGCACCCCCTGATCGGAGGCGGCGCGCAGCGGGGGGCCGTCAGGGTGGAAATGCAGGGCGAGCGTCTGAAAATCCGCCACCTGCAAGGCCGGCATGTCGGCCGGGCAAAGGATCAGTCCTGCGGCCCCTGCCCTGCCCCGAAGCCCTGCGCGATGACCTGCCGCACCGTCTCGACCTGCTCGCGTGTGATGCGGGTTATCTCGTCGCCGACGTTCTCCCGTATCCATGCCTGCGCTGCCGGGTTAGTCAGGTCGAACCGCACGCCGACAGATACCACACCGGGCAGGTTGATGCTGGCGGCAGCGGTGGCGCCACCTTCCGCATAGGCCGCCGTCTTGACCGCAGCATACCGCTGGAAAACCGCAGGCTCTATATTCAGCGCCAGAACGGCCCGCTCGATATCACGCGCCCTGAGCGCGTCCAGCAGCGCCG
>SKHK01000302.1 GCA_007117005.1 Paracoccaceae bacterium | reverse complement strand
TGGCGGCTTCGGGGGCGGTGGTGTCGGCCGCCTGCTGCGCCGTTGCGGGCAGGGCGATCATGAGCGCGAGGGCGGCAGGCAGCAGGGCGGGGCGCATGGGCGGGCCTCTCGGACTGGGGCGGCGTTCATGCTGACGCGGGCGCGGCGCTTTGGCAATGCCGCGCCGCGTCTGATCTGGCCCCTGACGCGTCGTTTGCAGGCACCCGCGCCGAGGCGGCCCGCGCCACTGTGCGCCCAGCATTCATAGGGGCCGCACCATGTTTCTTTCGGTCTTCGATATCTTCAAGGTCGGCATCGGCCCCTCATCCAGCCACACCATGGGCCCGATGGTCGCCGCCGCGCGGTTTCTGGACCACCTGCGCGGGCTGCCCTTTGCCGTCGATGGCCTGCGTGCCTCGCTGCATGGCTCGCTGGCCTTTACCGGCGTCGGTCATGCCACCGACCGTGCGGTGATCCTGGGCCTGGCCGGTTTCACGCCGGATGCCTATGACGCCCCCCGCGCCGAGGCCGCGCTGGAAGACATCCGCGCCAGTGCGCGGGTCACGCCGCCGGACCTGCCGCCGCTGCGCTTCGACCCCGCGCGCGATCTGGCCTTTGACTACGGCCCGCCGCTGCCCGGCCATGCCAACGGGTTGATCCTGATGGCGACGGACGCGCAGGGCGATGTCATCGCGCGCGAGACCTATTATTCCATCGGCGGCGGCTTCGTGCTGACCGGGGAGGAGTTGCAGCAGGGCCACGCTGCCACCCCCGCCGGCACCTTCCCCTTTCCGTTCCAGAGCGCGGCGCAGATGCTGGACATGGCCCGTGCATCGGGCCGCAGCATCGCGGCGATGAAGCGCGCGAACGAACTGACCGTGCACAGCCCGCAGGCGCTGGATGCCGGGGTGGCACGGCTGTGGGCGGTGATGAACGCCTGTATCGAGCGCGGGTTGGCCACCGAAGGCGTGCTGCCCGGCGGTCTGCGCGTGCAGCGCCGGGCGCCGGCGATCCATGCCGCGCTGCTGGCAGAGCGCGGCGCGAACTGGGCGCCGCCGCATGTGATCAATGACTGGATTTCCACCTATGCCATGGCGGTGAACGAGGAAAACGCGGCCGGGGGGCAGGTGGTCACGGCGCCGACCAATGGCGCGGCGGGCGTGGTGCCGGCGGTGTTGCGCTACTGGCTGAACCATGTGCCGGGCGCAGGCGAGCGGGGCGTGGCGGATTTCCTGCTGACGGCGGCGGCGATTGGCGGCCTGGTCAAGCACAATGCCTCGATATCCGGCGCCGAATGCGGCTGTCAGGCGGAAGTCGGCAGCGCGGCGGCCATGGCGGCGGCGGGGCTGTGCGCGGTGATGGGCGGCAGCCCCGAACAGGTGGAAAACGCCGCCGAGATCGCGCTGGAGCATCATCTGGGCATGACCTGCGACCCGGTGAAGGGGCTGGTGCAGGTGCCCTGTATCGAACGCAACGGGCTGGGCGCGATCAAGGCGGTCTCGGCCGCCAGCCTGGCGCTGCGCGGCGACGGGCGGCATTTCATGCCGCTGGACAACTGTATCGAGGCGATGCGCCAGACCGGTGCCGACATGAGCGAGAAATACAAGGAGACGGCGCTGGGCGGGCTGGCGGTGAATGTGCCGAACTGCTGACCGGGCAACAGGCTGTCAGGCCAGGCCGGCATCGGGCTGACCCCGGACAGTCATGGCCTTTGTGCCGCGCCGGGTCGCGTGGTGCTGGATCACATGGTGCTGGATCACGTGGCGCCGGGTTACGTGGCGCCGGGTTACGTGGCGCCGGGGAAAGCGCAGCAGGCCGCTACCGCCCCGCCCAGAACGGCGCCGCCAGAATCCCGGCCAGCACGGTATCGATCAACGCGCTGGGCACCATCGCCAGCAGCGCCGGGGCCTCTGGCGCCAGAGTCACGGGTTCGCCCGCCCTCTGGTTCGCCGTTTCGTTCGATGTGCCGATCATGCCCAGCGGGTCCAGCATCAGCCCGTCGGTGGGCCAGCGCAGCCCGGTGCTGGCGCAGCGCAGCGGCTGCAGCGGGTAAAGCGACAGGCGCGTGCCCGGCGGCAGGTCCAGCGCCAGGCGCGGCGGGCACAGAAAGCACAGCTCGTGCCCGCTGTCGATGATCACCCGCCGGTCGGGGTTTCGCGCCAGCGTGCTCATTCCCGCCAGCGTGTGGTCCAGCCGCGCCCCGGTAAAGCCCACCGCCAGGCAGAAGGGCGCGCTGACGGCGGCCAGCGCCTTGTCGAAATCGGTGTCGTCCTGCCCGGGTCGGTGCTGCTGGCGCGCGGCCGGTATGGCGGCGCGCGCCTCGGGGGTGATCGAATCGAAATCGCCCACTACCAGTTCCGGCATCAGCCCCTGCGCCAGCGCCACCACCGCGCCGCCATCCACCGCCACCAGCCGCCCGGCGCGGCCCATGGCACGCGCAAGCGCCCCCTCGGCCAGTTCGCCCGCCCCCAGAAGGGTAACGCCCTGTTCATCAACTTTCATCTTCATGCGCGGCGCCCCCTCGGCTCAGGGTTGAGGAATAAGGCAATTCGGGGCAGTCTGAACACAATCGGAGCACCAAATTTCCGCGATCTTTCCTTCCAATCGCGCCTCTCGGCCGTCAGGTTTCCTGCAGGAGTAGGTAAAGGGCAAGGACGTCATGGTCGGTCAGAGCAAGATTCTCACGGTTTCCTACGGCACGTTCTCGTGCACGCTGGAAGGGTTCGACGAGCCGTTCTCGACAATGAAGGCGATTGCCGAGTATTTCCGCGATCTGGCCGCCGAGGATCGGTATTTCGGGGCCGAGCCGCCGACACCGGATGCCGAGATGCTGCACCGCATCGCCGAGCGCGAGATCAAGCGCCGGGTCGAAGCGCAGGTGCAGGACAACGGTGTGATCCTGCGCCCGCAGCTGGACGCCCCGGCCGCAGAGGCGACGCCCGAGGTGGCAACGGACGATGCCGCGCCGGGCGATGCCGCGCCGGTTGCCGAGACCGCACCGTCTGACGACGCAATGTCCGGACCGGAAGTGGCGCCTGCCGCAGAGGAGCCGATGGCAGACGCGACCGGTGCAGGCGAGACCCCGGAAGAAGAGGGTCCGGCAGAAGATGCTTCGCTGGATGATTCGCAGGTCGAGCCAACCCCGACCCCAACCCCAACCCCAACCCCGGCCGCGCAGGTCGCGGGATTGGTTGCCGCAGCCCCGTTCGCCGGACTGCCGGGCGTCGATCACGGCGCCGCTTCGGGTATCTCGGCGAAGCTGCAACGCATCCGTGACGCTGTCGCCCAGGCCCGCCGCGACGAAACCGCGCCTGTGACGGCGGCACCGGTTGACACGATGGATGCGGACGCGGTCGATGCCGCCCGCATTGAGGAAGAGGCGCGCCTTGCCGCTGAAGAAGCGGAGCGTGCCGAGGCGGAGCGCCTGGCGGCTGAAGAGGCAGAGCGCGCCGAGGCGGAGCGCCTGGCGGCTGAAGAAGCGGAGCGCGCCGAGGCGGAACGCCTGGCGGCTGAAGAAGCGGAGCGCGCCGAGGCTGAGCGCCTGGCGGCTGAAGAAGCGGAGCGCGCCGAGGCGGAGCGCCTGGCGGCTGAAGAAGCGGAGCGCGCCGAGGCGGAGCGCCTGGCGGCTGAAGAAGCGGAGCGCGCCGAG
>SKHK01000008.1 GCA_007117005.1 Paracoccaceae bacterium | reverse complement strand
TGCCGCAGGCGGCGGTGATTCATTTGCCGCAGGCGGCGGTGATTCATTTGCCGCAGGCGCCCCCGTTCCCGCCGGTCGCTGTGGCAGGTCAAGCGCGGGGTTCAGCGTGGGCGGGGGCATGGCGGGCCTGGCGGTGATCAAGGGGGCACTGAACAGGTGCAGGAAAACGCCTGATACACGCAAAAGTCAATGGTGCCCGCCTTGCCCGGCCAGCAGGCATGGGCATGCTGTTCCTGATCAATTCACCACCGCAGGCGGAGCCGAAAGCCGCCTTGGCGGTTGTTACCTGCAGCGCATCATGCGAAAATGTGCTGGTAACGAGGGGCGGAAAACGCGTGAACAGGCAATCAGGGCAGCACGCCATTGCGCGCCGCACGAACCGGGCAGTCTTCCGGGCACGGTCGGCGGACCGGGGCGAAGCAGGTTTCGCGCTACTGTTCCTGGCGTTCTGGGTGGTGTGCCTGTCGTTCCTGCCCCGTCCCGCGCAGGCGCTTGAGGAATTGCGCATCTCCATCCCCGGTGCCAGTTCGACCCTGACGCGCACCATCGAGAGCAGCTCTTTCCTGGTCGAAGCCCGCGATCAGGGCGATGCCCCGCCGCTGGAGGTCATGTCGGCTGCGCGGGCGGAATACGGCCGTCTGCTGGGTCTGCTGTATGAAGAGGGGTATTTCGCCCCGGTCATCAGCATCCGCATCGACGGGCGAGAGGCCGCGGACATGCCTCTTGGCGGTCCGCCCCAACGCATCGGGCTGGTCGAACTGGATATCGCGCTGGGCCCGCAATTCACTTTCGGCACGGTCGAGATCGCGCCGCTTGCCCCCGGCACCGAATTGCCGGACGGATTCGAACCCGGCCAGCCCGCGCGCTCGACCCAGGTACGCGATGCGATGCTGGCGGCGCTTGAGGGCTGGCGCGCGCAGGGCCACGCGCTGGCCGCCCCGGCGGGCCAGCAGATCACCGCCGTGCATGGGACCGAACAGTTGAACGTCGTCTTGCGCCTCGCCCCCGGCCCGGCACTGAACTTCGGTGCGCTGGTGCCGCGCGGGGTGGACCGCACGCGCCCGGAACGCGTGGTCGCCATCGCCGGGCTGCGCCCGGGCGAACGCTATGACCCCGATCAGGTCGCCCGGGCCGAAACCCGGTTGCGCCGCACCGGGGCCTTCACTTCGGTCGCGCTGCGCACCGCCGAAGAGCCCAATGACGACGGCAGCATCAATGTCGACGCGCTGATCGAGGAGGCGCCGCGCCGCCGCATCGGCCTGGGCGCCGAGATCGACAGCGAGGCCGGCGGCCGCCTGACCGGCTTCTGGCTGCATCGCAACCTGATGGGCGGCGCCGAGCGCCTGCGGTTGGAGGCCGCGGTCGAGGGGATCGCCGCGCGCGTCGGTGGCATCGGCTTCAGCGCCGAGGCGCGCTACACCCGTCCGGCGACATTCGGCCGGGATACCGATCTGGAACTGGGCCTGAACCTGTCGCGCACCGACGAACGGGATTTCGAGGCCGACGCCATCACCGCCGATGCCCGGCTCCTGCACCGGTTCAGCGACGAACTGACCGGCAGCCTGGGCCTGGCGCTGCGCTACGAGCGCGCCCGCTTCGGCATTGGGCGGGCCAGTCGGGGCAATTTCGGCACGCTGGGCCTGCCTGTGGCGCTGACCTGGGACCGGCGCGATTCGCTGGTGGACCCGCGGCGCGGGTATTACCTGTTCGGCCAGGTGATGCCGTATGCGGGCTTTGGCGATGCCAGCGCCGGCGCGCGGCTGCGGATGGATGCGCGCGGCTATCTGGGCCTTGGGCAGGATGACCGGCTGGTGCTGGCCGGGCGCGCGCAGGGTGGGGCGATCCTGGCCAGCGGTCTGGGCAGCACGCCGCGCGACTTCCTGTTCTATTCCGGCGGCGGCGGCACGGTGCGCGGCCTGCCCTTTCAGTCACTCGGTGTGTCCGAAGGCGGGGTCGAATCCGGCGGTCGCGCCTTTGCCGCCCTGTCGGCCGAGGCGCGCGCGCGGGTGACAGATACCGCCTCGGTCGTAGCCTTTGCCGATGCGGGCTATGTCTCTGCCGGGGTGCTGTCCGGCTCCAGCGACTGGCACGCGGGCGCCGGGCTGGGGGTGCGTTTTGCCACGCCCGTCGGCCCGCTGCGGCTGGATATCGCCACGCCCGTGCGGCGCAACGCCTCGGCCACGGGTGCGCGGCGGTTCCAGATCTATGTCGGCCTGGGGCAGGCGTTTTGAGCGCGCTTCTATCCCTGTCGCGCGGGCTATGGCGCCGCGCCGCGCGGCTGATGCCGCTGGTCCTGTCGCTGGCGATGGTGCTGGTACTGGCGCTGCCGATGTCCGCGCCGGTGCATGCCCAGCAGGATGCCACAGAGGATGACGCGGGTTTTCTGGCCAGAACGCTGCAGGACCTTCTGTCCGATGCCGGGCGCGAGGTGCGCATCCGCGGCTTTCGGGGGGCGCTGTCCTCGCGCGCGCAGATCGCCGAGCTGTCGATCGCCGATGATGACGGGGTCTGGCTGACGCTGCGCGATGTGGTGCTGGACTGGAACCGCGCCGCGCTCCTTGACCGGCGCGTGGCGATCAACGAACTGGGCGCGGGCGAGATCATCCTGCACCGCCGCCCCGGCGTGTCGCCGGATGCCCCCCTGCCCAGCGCCACGGCGCGCGAACCCTTCAGCCTGCCGGAACTGCCGGTGTCCGTGGCGATCGGCCAGTTGCGCGCCGACCGCGTGGTGATCGGCGAGCCGGTCTTCGGACAGGCCGCCGAACTGTCGCTGGAGGGCGCGATGCGCCTGTTCACCGGGCAGGGCAACGCGTCCTTTCTGGCGCAGCGCATCGATGGGCAGGAGGGGCAGTTCCGCTTCACCGGCGCCTTCGACAACGAAACCCGGCGTTTGGCACTGGACCTCGACCTGACCGAGGCCGAGGGCGGCATCGCCGCCACGCTGCTGGGCATTCCGGACGTGCCCGCGCTGTCGCTCACCATCGCCGGCGACGACCCGATAGAGACCTTCTCTGCCGCGATCAGCCTGAGCACCGATGGCACCGAACGGGTTACCGGCGCCGTGACCCTGCTGGACACCACACCCGAGGAACGCCTGTTGGACGGGCTGCAATTCGCGCTGGATATCGGCGGCGACCTGCGCCCGCTGCTGGCGCCTGATCTGCATGCGCTGGTCGGCGGCGACAGCCGCCTGCGCGCGCAGGGTGCGCGGTCCGATGAAGGCGCTGTCAGTCTGTACGAGCTGACCCTGCGCACCCGCACCGCGCAGGTCGTGGGCCGCGCCGATCTCAGCCCGCGGGGGCTGCCGGAACTGGTCGACCTCTTTATCCGCATCGACGATCCGGATGGCGCGATGGTGCCCCTGCCCGGCAGCGACGCCCGGCTGCGCCGGGCCGAACTGGTGCTGGATTATGATAGCGCCGTTTCGCCCGACTGGTCGATCATCGCCGAGATCGAGGCACTGGGCACCCCGGAGCTGGAAACCGAGACCATTGCACTGAACGCGCGCGGCCTGCTGCGCACCAATGGCGGTGATGGCAACGGCGGCGAGGGGCCTGCCTTTGACGGTACCTTCGATTTTGCCGCCCAGGGCCTTCGCGCCGAGGACCCCGCCCTGCAAGAGGCGCTGGGCGACCGGCTGAGCGGGTTCATGGCGGTGAACTGGCAAAGCGGCGCGCCCGCGCGGATCACCGGGCTGGCGTTGGAGGCTCGCCACGCCAGCCTGACCGCCGAAGGGATTCTGGACGGGCTGACCTTCGATGGCTTCGTCGAGGCCGAGCTGCCCTCGCTCGCGCCCTTTTCGGCGCTGGCGGGCGACCGGCAACTGGCGGGCCACGTGCTGGCGGTGGCGCGCGGGCAGGTCGATGCGCTGACCCGGGCCTTTGACCTGGACCTGCGGCTCAACACACGGGACCTGCGCATCGACCAGCAGGAATTCGACAATCTGGTTGCCGGCGAGGCCGCCATCTCCATGCAGATCGCCCGGGACCTGCAGGGCACCACGCTGCGCGCCCTGGACCTGCGGGCCGGGGCCCTGGAACTGAGCGGGCGCGGCCATGTCCGGCCCGATGACACCGCGCTGGCGCTGCGTTTTGCCAGCGGCGATCTGGGCGCGCTGGGGCCGGGTTATGGCGGACGCATCGACCTGGCGGTCGATTTCGCCAGCGACGGCACCACCGACCGGCTGGTGCTGGACGGCGCCATGCGCGATGTGGCGCCCGGGCCGGTGGGAGGCGCCGATATCCTGCGCGGGCTTCTGGCCGGCGAGACGGCGCTGCGCGGCGAGGCCACGCGCCGTTATGGCGTGGTCTCTGTGGCCGGGCTCAGCCTGGACGGGTCACGCCTGGCGCTGGGGCTGTCCGGCACCTGGTCGCCCGATGAAACCGATCTGACGCTGGCGCTGGAGCGGCTGGTCCTGGACAGCGTGGCGCCGCAACTGGCCGGCCGCCTGCAGGGACAGATGCGGCTGCAGGGGCAGACCCGTGCCCGCAGCCTGACGCTGGACCTGGCCAGCACCGGCGCGCTGCGAACAGGTGTGGCGCAGTTGGACGGGCTCTTGACCCAAGGGCTGCGCCTGCAAGGCAGCGCGCGTGAAGACGGGCGCGACGCCTTCGTCATCGACGGCGTGGACCTGACCGCCAATGGCGTCAGCGCGCAGCTTTCCGGCCGGCAGGGCACGGATGGCGCGGGCCGCTTCACGCTGCGCGCGCGGCTGAACGACCTGGCGCGCGTGCAGCCCGGGTTCAGCGGCCCGGTGCGGCTGAGCGCGGACCTGAGCCGCGCCGCGGGGCAGGAAGCCTTTGCGCTGGACCTGACGCTTGATGGACCCTCTGCCCTGCAGGCGCGCGCCGAGGGGCAGATCAGGGGCGCCGACCAGCTGGCGCTGCGGGTGACGGGCTCGGTCGATGCCGCCATCGCCAATCCGCAGATCGAACCCTCAACCGTGCAGGGTCTCGCCCGGTTCGACCTGCGCATCGACGGCCCGCCCGCGCTGCAATCGGTACGGGGCACGGTGCGCGCCGACGGGGCCCGCTTCGTGCGGCCCAATGTCAACCTTTCGCTGCAGGATATCGCGCTGCAGGGCGACGTGCGCGGCGCCATGGTGCGGCTGCAGATGGACGGGCGCGTGACGCGGGGCGGGCGGGTGTCGGCGCAGGGAAGCCTGTTCCTGGACGGCGACCGCGACATCGACCTGACGCTGAACGCCGACCGCGTCGCCGTCTACCAGCCGCGCCTCTTGGAGGGACGGGTTTCAGGCACCGCCCGCCTGGTCGGGCCGCTTGCCCGCGGGGCGCTGGTGTCCGGCCAGTTGACCGTGAACAACGCCGAGATCCGCATTCCCAACGCGCCCCTGGCCCGTGCAGGCTTTGTCCCCGAGGGGTTGACCCATGTCGGCGAATCCGCCGCCGCACGGCGCACCCGGGTCAATGCGGGCATACTTACCGGCACGCGCGGCGGTGGCGAGGGTGGCGTGCCCCTGCGGCTGGACCTTACGCTGGACGCACCGGGCCGGGTCTTCGTGCGCGGGCGGGGTCTGGATGCGGAACTGGGCGGTTCGCTGCGGCTTTCGGGGACAACGCGCGATGTCATCCCCTCGGGCGGGTTCCAACTGATCCGGGGGCGGCTGGACCTGCTGGGCAACCGCTTTGCGCTGACCGAAGGCTCTGCCAGCATGGTCGGCGACTTCGTGCCCTATGTGCAGCTTGTCGCCACCACAGACAGCGACGGGGTGACCACCAACATCATCCTGGAGGGCGAGGCCGACGCGCCAGTGATCCGCTTCACCTCCAGCCCCGAACTGCCGCAGGACGAGGTGCTGGCCCGGCTGATCTTCCGCCGCTCGCTGACCGCGCTGTCGCCGTTTCAGGCCGCACAACTGGCCATGTCGGTGGCCACGCTGACCGGCTTTGGCGAAGGCTCTGTGCTCAGTCGCACGCGTCAGGCGCTGGGGCTGGACGACCTGGACCTGACCACAGACGCGGACGGCACCACCGCGGTGCGCGCCGGGCGCTATATCGGCGAGCGGGTCTATTCCGACGTGACGGTCGACAGCGAAGGGCGGGGCGAGGTGTCAATCAATCTGGATCTCACCCCGTCGATCACCCTGCGCGGGCGCACCGACACGCGCGGGCGTGCCGGGCTGGGCGTTTTCTTCGAGCGGGATTACTAGAGCGGGTCTCGCGGAGGTGGGTTCCGGCTCCGAGCGTTTCGAAAGGCGAAGACAAACGTGCAGGGCGGGTCGCGTGAATGCGGATGAACGCGACCCGCTATGGATCGCAGGGGTGGCTCCCCATCCGTGCCGCCGCCTTCAGCGTCAGGCAGAGTGAACGGGAAATCAACGCAGTCGGGCGCCCCGAACCGATCATCGGATCAGTGTTCGCTTTATCCGCCGCGCTGGCCGATCAGCCGCGCCATGTCCAGCATCCGGCAGGAAAAGCCCCATTCGTTGTCATACCAGCCGAAGACCCGAAGCATGCCGCCGGCGGTCAGCGCTGTCTCGCGCAGAGCCATGACCACGCTTTCGGGGCGGGCGCGCAGGTCAGATGACACCAGCGGCCTGTCGGTCCAGCCGATCACGCCGCCGGCATTTCGAAACAGCGCATTGGCCGCGTCGACAGTGACCGGGTCGCGCGTCATCACGCACAGATCGACCGCAGAGACGCTGGCCGTGGGCACCCGCACCGCCGCGCAGGCCAGCCGCCCGGCGAGGTCGGGCAGCACCACATCCAGCAGGCGCCCGGCGCTGGTGGTCGTGGGCACGATGGACAGCCCCGCAGCGCGCGCACGGGCAAGGTCGGCGCCGCGCGGGGCGTCGACGGTGGGCTGGCTGCCGGTATAGCAGTGGATGGTCGTCATCCAGCCCGATTGCAGCCCCCAGGCCTGGTCGATCAGCCGGGCCAGAGGCGCCAGCGCATTCGTCGTGCAGGACGCGTTCGAGATCAGCCGGTGCCCGGCTGTCACCTCCCCCTCGTTCGCGCCCCAGACGGCGGTGATATCGGCCTCGTCCGCGGGGCCAGAGATCAGCACGTGGCGCGCTCCGGCCAGCAGGCCGCGGGTGGCATCCTTGCGCCGCGTCGCCTGGCCGGTGCATTCCATAACCAGGTCGATATCGCCCAGATCGAGGGCCGAGATATCGGGCAGATGCGTCAGGCGCAGCCGGTGCGAACCCAGGCAAAGCAAGCCGTCCTGCAGCGTCACGCCGCCGGGATAGGGGCCGAAAACGCTGTCATATTCGAAGAGATGCGCGCAGGTTTCCGCCGGGGCGATGTCGTTGATCGCCACGATATCTATTTCCGGCCAGCCCGTGCCCCCGCCCGGCAGTCCGGTGCCTGCTTTTGTGCCGGCCCAGGCGCGCAGCACCGTACGGCCGATACGGCCGAACCCGTTGATGAGCACCCGCATCGCTGTCCCCTCGTCGGCTTGGCATTGACGCGTCAGTGCTATGCCGCGGTCACTGGCGGTGCAAGGCGTGATCACGCGCGGTGCAGGTCCCCGCGGCTGTCTATGCGGCTCAAGGGTCTTGCATATCCGGCATCGAACAAGGACGCGGCAGCGGGTTTGGGCCTTGCAGGCTGTGGTGAAGAGCCACTCGTACCATGGCCGGAAGGTGGCCACGGATCGGTAGCGCACGGTTTTGCGTATGGTATCACGGGCGGTTCCCCGGCGGCCGTCAGTGACCGCCAGCTGACGAAAGTAACCTGCGCCCTGGCAATGCCGTCGCGGGGGACTGTCCTGCCTGTCTGCCTGCCTGCCGGGCGCGGTGCCCGTGTGTTCGGCCCGGGCGGTCCTTGCCCTGTACCTTGCGGCCCCCCGGCGTTTGCTGCGCATGGCGGCGAACCTGCTGTCCCGTCAGCGGCTCTCGTCAAAGGGGATACGGAAACTCAGCCTGTTCCAGCCGTCGCTGCGGATGTAATGCAGGTCTGTGGAAAGGCAGCGGATGATGTGCCAGCCGAAGCCCCCCTCCGGCAGCGTTGCCGTCTGATCCAGGTCGTGCATCGCGGGTTCCGGCAGCCGGCCGAACGGCATGGTCCTGCCCTGGTCGCATAGCAGGCAGTCGATGCCGGCGGGCTTGATGTCGATCAGCATCTCCACCGGACCGGGCTGCCCGGAATAAGCATGCTCGAACACATTGTTCAGCGACTCGGCAAGGATCAGCTCCACCGTTTCCTGGTCCTGAGGTTCGGCGCCCATCTGCGTCAGATAACTGCGCAGTTCCGCCAGCACGGTGCGGGTGGCAAGGTCCCCGGCGCTGAAGCTGCGCGTCCAACGGGTTTCCCGGCCCTGATCCGGTATCCCGGCACCTGTCTGTACCACGGTCATCCGCCCTGATTTCATCACCCTTGCCCCTCTTGCCCCTGTCTGTGCGGCGGCGGTGCCCTGCGTGCCGGCGCGGCGTGTCATGGGGCGTGGACCGTCAGCCCCGCCACCGAAGACCCGGGGCGCCCTGGCCGGAGCAGCGCCAGTATCACGAAGCCGACCGCCACCTGCGCCATGACCCTACCCGGTCGCCGACAGGCCCGGCGCCACGGCGGGGGGCGGTTGCTGGTGGATGGTGAAGACCTGATCCATGCGGGTCAGTCGGAACACCTTCGCCACCGCCGGGGTCAGCCCGGCCAGTTCCAGCTTACGGTCCGGCGCAAGCATCTTCATGATGGCGACCACCGCGCCCAGGCCGCTGCTGTCCAGAAAGGCGACCTGTGACAGATCCATGATGACGGGGTCGCCGGGCAGATCGACAGCCTGGCGCACGGCCTCCTTGAACTCGATCGCCACCGCCGCGTCGATTCGTGTTTCATTCACCCGGATGACCAGCCCTTCCGGCGTGCAGTATGGTGCGATTTCCACGATTGCCCCTCGCATTTCCGATCTTGCAGGGTAATGCTATGGGCGAACCCTTGCCAAAAGGTTCACGGGAATGCGGGAGGACAGGATGCGGGACGTGGTCATCATCGGCGCGGCACGGACCCCCATGGGCGGGTTTCAGGGCGTCTTCAGCGGCGTGGCGGCGTCCGAGCTGGGCGGCGCGGCGATCAAGGCCGCAATCGGCGGGGCCGGCGTGGCGCCGCAGTCGGTTGAAGAGCTGCTGATGGGCTGCGTGCTGCCCGCCGGGCAGGGCCAGGCGCCGGCACGGCAGGCCGGCTTTGCCGCCGGGCTGGGCGAGGATGTGCCCGCGACCACACTGAACAAGATGTGCGGCTCCGGCATGAAGGCGGCGATGATGGCGCATGACCGGCTGGCGCTGGGCGGGGCGGAGGTCATGGTGGCGGGCGGCATGGAAAGCATGACCGAGGCGCCGTATCTGCTGCCGAAGATGCGTGCGGGCGCGCGGATCGGCCATCAGCAGGTGGTCGATCACATGTTCCTTGACGGGCTGGAAGACGCCTATGACAAGGGCCGCCTGATGGGCACATTCGCCGAGGATTGCGCGCAGCATTACCAGTTCACGCGCGAGGATCAGGACGATTACGCCCTGGGCTCGCTGACCAATGCGCTGGCCGCGCAGGCCGATGGCGCCTTTGATGGCGAGATCACTTCGGTCACGGTGAAGACGCGCAAGGGCGATGTCACCGTGCGCCATGACGAACAGCCCGGCCAGGCGCGGCCGGAAAAGATACCGACCCTGAAACCGGCCTTCAGAAAGGACGGCACGGTGACGGCGGCGAATGCCTCGTCGATATCGGACGGGGCGGCGGCGCTGGTCATGGCGTCGCATGCAGGCGCTCAGGCGGCGGGCGCGCCGGTTCGCGCCTTTGTCCGGGGCCATGCCAGCCACGCCCAGGCCCCGGGCTGGTTCACCACGGCGCCCGTGCCGGCGGCGCGAAAGCTGCTGGACCGGCTGGGCTGGTCGGCCGACAGCGTTGATCTGTGGGAGGTCAACGAGGCCTTCGCGGTGGTGCCCATGGCCTTCATGCGCGAGATGAACATCCCGCGCGACCGGGTCAACGTCAACGGCGGGGCCTGCGCGCTGGGCCATCCCATCGGGGCCTCCGGCGCGCGCATCATCGTCACCCTGCTGCATGCGCTTGAACGGCGCGGCCTGAGGCGCGGCATTGCGGCGATCTGCATCGGCGGGGGCGAGGGCACGGCCATCGCCATCGAACGCGCCTGAAGCCACGCGCCCGAAGCGGCGCTTTCGGACCCGCGCGCCTGTGGTGTGACCCTACGTTACGCGCATGCCCGGCTTGCCGTGCCCCGCGCCGGCACGCAAGTTGTCGCCGAACAATGAACGGAGACACGCGATGCCCATCCCGTCCCCCGGCCCCGCCGGCAGCCATCTGCCCGAAATCCTGCGCGGGTTGCGTATCCCGGTCGTCGCCTCGCCGATGTTCATCGTCTCGGGGCCTGAACTGGTCATCGCGCAGTGCAAGGCCGGGATCGTCGGCAGCTTTCCGGCGCTGAACGCGCGCGATGTGCCGGGCGGGCCGGTAGTGCTGGAACAATGGCTGCAACGCATCAACGAGGAACTGGACCGCCACAACCAGGCCAACCCGGATCGGCCCGCGGCACCCTTTGCCGTCAACCAGATCGTCCACCGATCGAACCCCCGGCTGGAACGGGATGTGGAGATCTGCGCGAAATGGAAGGTGCCGATCTGGATCACCTCGCTGGGTGCCCGGCCCGAGGTCAACGAGGCCGCCCATTCCTGCGGTGGCATCGCGCTGCATGACATCATCGACAACCGTTTCGCGAAAAAGGCGATAGAAAAAGGCGCCGATGGTCTGATCGCCGTGGCCGCAGGCGCAGGCGGGCATGCCGGAAAGCAAAGCCCGTTGGCGCTGATCGCCGAGATCCGCGAATGGTTCGACGGCCCGCTGTTGCTGTCGGGCTCCATCGCCACCGGCCGGTCGATCCTGGCGGCGCGGGCGATGGGGGCGGATCTGGCCTATATCGGCTCGCCCTTCATCGCCACGACCGAGGCCAACGCGGTGGACGACTACAAGCAGATGATCGTCGAATCGACGGCGCAGGACATCGTGACCTCGGCGCTGTTCACCGGGGTTTCCGGCAACTATCTGGCGCCGTCGGTCCGCCGTGCGGGGCTGGACCCGGACAACCTGCCTCAGCAGCAGACCGACATGAGCTTTGCCGATGGCGAATCGTCAAAGCCGAAGGCGTGGAAGGAAATCTGGGGGTCTGGGCAGGGCATCGGCGCGATTCGCGCGGTCGAGCCCGCGGGCGTGCTGATCGACCGGCTGGCGCAGGAATACGCGCAGGCCGCCGGGGCGCTGCGCAGGGATATCGAGGCACAGGGCTACTGAGCCCTCGCCGTTGGCACGCCGCGGCGGCGGCAGGGGCGCCAGCATGGCTTTGCGCGCGGTCAACGGCTCAGCTGCCCCGGGGCGCACATACCTCGTGGATCAAATATCCCGGGCCAGCAGGCCGGCGACCGGGGCGGCATCCTCGGCATAGTCGCGCACCGGGCCCGTGATGGCGTTGGTGATGCGCTTGAACTCGTAGATCATCTCGTCCCCCTCCAACGCCGAGGCGACGATCAGGCACTGGCTGACATGCGCGGGGCCGTCATAGATGTCCACCAGCCCCCGCAGACCGGGCGCCCGGTCCGCCTGCAGCGCGAAGCCGTCTTCCCACAGGCGGTTCAGCGGGATGACACCGTCGCCGACCTGCAGGTTCAGCCTGTGGCCGCGCTGCACTGCCGCGCGCCTGGCCTGTGCCAGCCCCAGGCGAATGTCTTCAGGCAGATGCTCAAGCATGGGACCCTCGATTCGTTTGACCAAGCGTTGCCGTAGTTGATGACAAAAACAAGTCACCGGCAGGTAAAGCCGAAAGAATTTTCGGCAAAAAGCTTCGTACTTTCACGAAATAAAGGGTCTGCGCGGTCCTGCGTCACCTCACGCGTCGCGGCTGCCCTCGGCGCCCAGCCAGTCCAGCATCGCGCCGGCCGCCTGCCCGGCGCTGGTCTTGCCGTTCGCTACTTCATCCGCCAGGTCGGCCATGCGGGCGCGCGCCGGCGGGGTCTTCAGCCGCGCCAGCAGCGCCTCGCGCACTTCCTCGCCGAACCAGTGGCGGGCCTGCGCGGCGCGCCGTCCCGCCCAGTGACCGTTCTCGCGCCGCCAGTCGATCAGGGTGCCGATCTCGTCCCACACCGTCTGCAGGCCCTCTTCATGCAGGGCCGAAACCGTCATCGCCTTTGGAAAGCCCGGCGGGTCCTGCGGGCGGGCGCGCAACAGCCGCAGCGCCCCGGCGTAATCGGCGCAGGTGCGTGTGGCGGCGTGTTTCAGATCGCCATCGGCCTTGTTGACGACGATCATGTCGGCGGTCTCCATGATGCCGCGCTTGACGCCCTGCAACTCGTCCCCGCCGGCGGGCGCCAGCAGCAGCAGAAACGCATCCGACAGTTCCGCCACCACGGTTTCCGACTGACCAACCCCCACGGTTTCGATCAGCACCACGTCAAAGCCCGCGGCCTCGCACAGGGCCACGGCCTCGCGCGTGCGGCGCGCCACGCCGCCCAGATGGGTCTGGCTGGGCGAGGGGCGGATGAAGGCGCCAGGGTGGCGGGCCAGGTGTTCCATCCGCGTCTTGTCGCCCAGGATGGACCCGCCGGTGCGCGCCGAGGACGGATCGACGGCCAGCACCGCCACCCGCAGCCCCTGCGCGCAGAGCATCAGCCCGAAGCTTTCGATGAAGGTCGATTTGCCCACGCCGGGCGTGCCCGAAAGTCCGATGCGCAGCGCCTCGCGCCCGTGGCCGGCCAGTTCGGTCAACAGCGCCGCGGCCTGTTCGCGGTGATCGGCGCGGGTGCTTTCCACCAGCGTGATGGCGCGGGCCAGCGCGCGGCGGTCGGCGTCCAGGATGGCGCGGGCAAGGTCGGTGGTCATGGCATCTCCTGTCGGTGACCCCTCTTGCCCGGCAGGCGCGGCGCTGTCCAGCCGGGGCTGGCCTTTGCGCGCCGCGCGCCGCATAACCGGCGCCATGGACCTGCCGCTGCCGGGCGACCCCCAGCCCATCGACCCCCTGTTGCCGGACCTGCTGGCCGCGCTTGCGGGCAGCGGCCAGGCCGTGTTGCAGGCGCCCCCCGGCGCGGGCAAGACCACCCGCGTGCCGCTGGCGCTGTTGCAGCATGGCGCCTTGCCCGGCGGGCGCTGGTTGCTGCTGGAGCCACGGCGCGTGGCGGCGCGGCTGGCAGCTGAATTC
>SKHK01000059.1 GCA_007117005.1 Paracoccaceae bacterium | reverse complement strand
TATTGGGCGGCGGCAGTTCACGCTGCGGCAAGCCCAGGATCAGGGCCACGACCAGCGCGATCACCGCACCGATGGCGACCGAGCCATTGCCCTCGATGCCGATCACCACGATCGACACGCCAAAGGCCACTGCCCCGGCGCCGCCCGCAATGGCCAATCCGGCCAGAAGCGGTGTGTTCACAGGCTCTTGCTGCTGCATGGGTCTGATCCTTTCGTCGAATATGCCGGTAACAGCCGGCGCAAGGGTTACGGTTCTAGCGTTCGTCTTCCTTCATTCGGTTCGTCACTCAGTCGTTCTTCTCGGGGTCCTCGCCGCGGGCCAGCGCCGCGGCCTGCGCAATCCAGCCATCCCGCTCGATCCGGCCCTTGAAATTCAGGAACCCGTCCACCCAGACGATCTCGTCCTGACCCCAATCGGCGATCTGCCGGTAATGCCAGATGCCAAGGCCGTTCAGCTTGCCCTCCAGCACCGGGCCGACACCCTTGATACGCTTCAGATCATCCGCCTCGCCCTCTGGGGCGTCCAGCGCCTCTGGCGCGCGGCCGGGCGCGGCATCGGTGGCGACATCGGCCTCCGGCTTTGCCTTGTTCTCTTCGCGCGCCTCCAGTTCGGTGGTTCCCGTGCGGTCGACGGGCTGACCGGCGGCAGGGCGCGGGTGCTCCTCTGGCGGGGCGGGGCGGGCCGGCGGCGTGGCCAGCGTGCCCCCCCCCTTGCCCAGCCAGGTCGTGACCAGCGGCACCTCGTCGCCCTGAATGCGGCTGACCGTGTCGCCCAGCCGCACGGCCAGCGCGACAGAGCCGTTATGATCCTCTTCCTGCGCCGCGCCCGTCAGGCTGGTCGGCCCGCCCAGCGGCTCGCTGGTGAAGCGCCCGTTCTGCGGGCCCGGCGGCGGCACGCGGCCGGCGGCGAGCTCGTCCAGAATCCAGCCCAGTTTCTCGGCCGTCAGATCCTCGTAATAATCCTTGCCGATCTGGGCCATGGGCGCATTGGCGCAGGCGCCCAGGCATTCGACCTCTTCCCAGCTGAACTTGCCATCGGCCGACAGCTGATGCGGCCGCGCGGCGATACGCTCGCGGCAAACGGCGACCAGATCCTCGGCGCCGCAGATCATGCAGGACGTGGTGCCGCAGACCTGCACATGCGCGACCGACCCCACCGGCTGCAACTGGAACATGAAATAAAAGGTCGCCACCTCCAGCGCGCGGATATGGGCCATCTCCAGCATGTCGGCGACGTGTTCGATGGCGGGGCGGGTCAGCCAGCCCTCCTGCTCCTGCGCGCGCCACAACAGCGGGATGATGGCGCTGGCCTGCCGCCCCTTCGGATACTTGGTGATCTGCGCCTCGGCCCAGGCCTGGTTGGCCGGGGTGAAGGCGAAGCTTTCGGGCTGGTCGGGGTGAAGACGGCGAAGCATGAAGGCGTCCTATTGCGTCAGAATGCACAGCACCGGGATGTTCGGCACCATGGGGTCGGGGTTATCGCCACCGATTTCGGCCAGCAGCACAGCCTGGCGCCGGCTTTGCGTATCCAGGCGGTCAGCGATGAAACACAGATACATCTCTGCCTCGCGCATCATGCCGAAACTGGCATTGCCGGCGCCGGAAACGGCAAAGGGGGTAAAGCCGTCACCGGCCAGGTCCGATACGGTGCGGAACGGGTTCTCGCCGATATCCGCCTGCGCCGGAGCGGCGAGGAGGGGAAGCGCGGCAAGGGAGGCGGCGAAAGCGGCGGCGTGGCGGCGGATCATGGCGTTGTCTCCACGGCGGTTTCCATACGGCTCAGAAGCGCGGCGATGCGGGGCGCGTCCTGCGCACCCGGGGCGTCGCACAGCGCCGGGGCCAGCGACAGGCCCCCGCCATCGATTTCCGCCAGATCAGCCAGCGTCAGCACGGCCAGAATATCCTGAACCATGTCCTGAGAAAAGCCGAGGTCCGGCATCCGGGCTGCCGCCTCGTCCTCGGTCAGGGCGCAATCGTTGGCGCGGATGTGACCGATCAGGCGCGCGGCCTCGGTCGGGTCCACGCGGTCGGCCAGCGTCAGAAGCTGCAGACGCGGGGTATCGGGCAGGGCCGCGGCCTGCGTCAGCAGCAAAAGCGTGTGCGCCGCGTCGGCTTCGCAAAGCTCTAGGGTCAGGATCAGGTATTCCAGATCGTCGCTGACCGTGAACAGCGGCATCCGGTTCAGCAGCGCCACAGCATCGCGCGCGTCCTCCATGCTCAGCCCGGCATCGGGCAAAAGAGCCTCGCCCTCGACCTCGGACAGGCGGCAGTCATTGGCGCGCACCACGGCAACGAAAGCCGCCGCCCGGTCGATCAGCGGTGCATCAGCAGCCGCCACCGGCGAAGGCGCCAGCCATGCCGCCACGGCCGCCACCGCAGCAAGAGGCGCGCGCGCGCGGCTCACCGGTCGATTTCCCCGAACACCACATCCATGGTGCCGATGATCGCGGCCACATCGGCAAGCTGGTGCCCGCCCGCGACATGATCCATGGATTGCAGATGCAGAAAGCCCGGCGCGCGGATCTTGGCGCGGTAGGGCCGGTTGGTGCCGTCGGCGACCAGATAGACGCCGAATTCGCCCTTCGGCGCCTCGACGGCGGCATAGACTTCGCCCGCGGGGACGTGGAAGCCCTCGGTATAAAGCTTGAAATGATGGATCAGCGCCTCCATCGAGGTCTTCATCTCGCCGCGTTTAGGCGGCGAGATCTTGCCGCGCGCCAGCACATCGCCCTGCCCTTTTGGCGCGCGCAGCTTGGCGATGGCCTGATGGATGATGCTGACGCTTTCGCGCATCTCGGCCATGCGGCACAGATAGCGGTCATAGCAGTCGCCGTTCTTGCCCACCGGGATCTTGAAGTCGAATTCGTCATAACATTCATAGGGCTGGGCGCGGCGCAGGTCCCAGGCCATGCCAGATCCGCGCACCATCACGCCGGAATAGCCCCAGTCCAGCGCCTCCTGTTCGGAAATGATGCCGATATCGGCGTTGCGCTGTTTGAAGATGCGGTTTTCCGTCAGCAGCCCGTCGATATCGTCCAGAACCTTCGGAAATTCCTCGGCCCAGGCCTCGATATCGTCGATCAGCGCGGGCGGCAGGTCCTGATGCACGCCGCCGGGGCGGAAATAGGCGGCATGCAGCCGCGCCCCGCAGGCGCGCTCGTAAAAGACCATCAGCTTCTCGCGCTCCTCGAACCCCCACAGGGGCGGGGTCAGCGCGCCGACGTCCAGCGCCTGGGTGGTGACGTTCAGCAGATGGTTCAGAACGCGCCCGATCTCGCAGTAAAGCACCCGGATCAGGCTGGCCCGGCGCGGCACCTGCACGCCTGTCAGCTTTTCGATGGCCAGACACCAAGCGTGTTCCTGGTTCATCGGCGCCACATAGTCCAGCCGGTCGAAATAAGGCAGATTCTGCAGATAGGTGCGGCTTTCCATCAGCTTTTCGGTGCCGCGATGCAGCAGGCCGATATGCGGGTCGCAGCGTTCCACGATCTCGCCGTCAAGCTCCAGCACCAGCCGAAGCACCCCATGCGCGGCAGGGTGTTGCGGGCCGAAGTTGATGTTGAAGTTGCGGATCTGCTGCTCGCCCGTGCGGGCGTCGTTGAAATCCTGCGTGCCGTCCATCATGTGCGGCGCTCCTGTATGGGGCGGATCGTTGAAAGGGTCTCAGGCAAAAGTTGCATGGGCTTGCTCCATCTGCCGGCGCCATTCCGACGGCAGGGCAGCGCCGAACCGGTCTGCCATGTATTGATAGGTCTTTGCATAGGGTTTCATGGCCAGATCCAGAAACGCCTGCGCGCAGTCATCGACCACGGGGTTGCCGGGATTGGCGATGGTGTCGAAATCACCCGGCCGCCGGGCGATGGACAGAAAGTCGCAGACCGGGTCGGTGTTGCGGCGCAGCAGGATGTCCTCGTAAAAGAACAGCCCCACCCGTGCGCGCCCGCCGGTTCGTTCCACCAGCCGGTCCAGCTTTGGCAGGGTGCGGTCATAGCGGCTGCGGTCGATCTGCTTCATGAAGCCCGCGTCCAGCATGTCCTTCATTTCCTGCACGATCATCGCGCCGCTGATCGGCTGTTTCCGGTCATTGCCGGACCGGCCGCGGATACGCTTGCGGATGCCGGAATTCAGCCGCTCCACCGGGTCGCGCATCAGGAAGATAAACCGCGTGTCGCTGTTCAGCCCGGCCATGGTGCACAGCATGTCCAGCGACAGGTTCTGGTAATCCGGCGTGATTTCGCCCAGCACGCGCTCGCCCTTGTGGCGGCGCAGCATGAAGTCGGCATAGCTGGCATGGCTGGCGTCACGGCTGTCCAGAATGGCTTGCCGCCGCGCGCTGTCGCCGTCACGCGGGTAAGCCGTGACCGGTTGCGGCATTCCGGCCGGCCCGGGCCGCTGCGCGCGGGCGATCGTGTTCCAGTAGTGCATTTCCTTCATCGGTGGCAGGCAGACATCCGGATGACTTTTCAGAAAGAAATGCAGCCAGGACGTGCCGGCCTTCTGCGCGCCGATGCAGAAAAACAGCACATCGGGGACGCCCAGACGCGGGTCCGGCGCAACCGTGCCCTGCCCTGAGGCAGCGCCAGGGGCGGCATCGCCGGTCAAGAGCGGCCCCCGCCAGCAGCGGCCGACACGGCGCCCTGCCGGTCCCACAGCCGCCGCCGCAACGGCGGCAGCGTCAAAAGCGGACCCAGCAGCGCCAGCCAGAAACCCCGGACGAACGCGCGGCTCACTTCGTCGCCTCCTTCGGCTTTTCCTCGCCCTTCTCGTCACCCGGCAGCACGTATTGCGCACCTTCCCAGGGCGACATGAAATCGAACTGCCGGTATTCCTGCACCAGATCGACGGGTTCGTAGACCACGCGTTTCAGCGCCTCGTCATAGCGCAGCTCGGTATAGCCTGTGGTGGGGAAATCCTTGCGCAGCGGATAGCCGCGAAAGCCGTAATCGGTCAGGATGCGCCGCAGGTCCGGATGCCCTGAGAACAGGATGCCGAACATGTCGAACACCTCGCGCTCGAACCAGTTGGCAGATGGGTGGATGGCGATGATCGAGGGCATGATCTCATCCTCGCGCAACGCCACTTTCAGCCGTATCCGGTGGTTCCGGTACATCGACAGGAAATGATAGACGACATCGAACCGCGCCTTGCGCGACGGCCAGTCCACGGCGGTGATGTCGACCAGCGTGGAAAAGCGGCAGGTCTCGTCATCACGCAGATGGCGCACCAGCCCGGGCAGGCTGGCGGCGACCACTTCCAGCGTCAACTCCCCATGCGCCACGGTGACCGAACGGACGGCGTCGGGCTGGCGGGCGGCGATGCCCTCGCCCAGCTCCTGCAGGGCCTCGGTCTGCGTGTCGGCTCTTGCGTCGGACATGATCTTCCCCTTCAGCGCACCAGTGTGCCGGTGCGGCGGATTTTCCGCTGCAACTGCAGGATGCCGTAAAGCAGCGCCTCGGCCGTGGGCGGGCAGCCGGGCACGTAGATATCCACCGGCACGATCCGGTCGCAGCCGCGCACCACGGAATAGCTGTAGTGATAATAGCCGCCACCGTTCGCGCAGCTGCCCATCGAGATCACGTAGCGCGGTTCCGGCATCTGGTCATAGACCTTGCGCAGGGCGGGGGCCATCTTGTTGGTCAGGGTGCCCGCGACGATCATCAGGTCGGACTGCCGGGGCGAGGCCCGCGGCGCGGTGCCGAAGCGTTCCAGATCATAGCGCGGCATCGAGGTATGCATCATCTCGACCGCGCAGCACGCCAGGCCGAAGGTCATCCAGTGCAGCGAGCCGTTGCGCGCCCAGTTGATGATGTCCTCGGTCGCGGTCAGCAGGAAACCCTTGTCCTGCAATTCGGTGTTCAGCGCCCGGGTGGCATGCTCGCGGTCGGCGCCGGCGGTGTTGGCGGCGGTGCTCACTCCCATTCCATGGCCCCCTTCTTCCATTCATAGGCAAAGCCGGCGGTCAGGACGGCCAGGAATACCATCATCGACCAGAAGGCGGTCATGCTCATCTCGCCAAAGGCAACGGCCCAGGGGAAGAGGAACGCGATCTCCAGATCGAAGATGATGAAAAGGATCGCCACCAGGTAGAAACGCACATCGAATTTCATGCGCGCATCGTCAAAGGCGTTGAACCCGCATTCATAGGCCGAGACCTTTTCAGGGTCCGGGTTGCGCACGGCGATGATCAGCGCCGAAAGCAGAAGCAATAGGCCCAGCCCGACGGCGATGACCAGAAAAATGAGGATCGGCAGATATTCTCGCAGTAGCGCGTCCAAAGCTGGCTCCCTGGCTGCCCGGCCGGGCGCTGTTGCCCGGTCGGCGCGGATGATACTGGCTCACGCCGGTTTACTCCCGCACCCTGTGCGGGTCAACCGACGCTCAGGGTGGAAACCGGTGATTGCGACGATTTGTATGCAACGGTGCACCGACGGCCGCGCCGCTGGTTGAACCGGCATGCCCTGCCCTGCGGGCGCGGCGCAGGCGCTGGCTGTCCGGGCATTTTCTGGTCGCTCCGCCATAACGGACAGATAACCCTGACCGCTGCGCTGACCAGCGCCGCGGGCGGCCGCGGTGGATCACATCTTTCCGTGATAGGCGCTGTGAAGCGGCCCGTGATGGCGCAGCGGCGCCGGATACGCGGCGCTTGGCCGCGGCGGGTCGGCAAGGTGCGGGCGTCAGACGCCGGGTCAGCGGGCCCAGGCGGGCTTGCGCCGCGCAAAAAAGGCCTCGATCCCCTCGGCGGCTTCGTCCCCCTCCCAGCGGGCAACAAGCCGGGTGATGGAATGGGCGACCGCGTCCTCGGTGATCGTACCGCCCAGGCGCTGGGCCAGCGCCTTGGAGGCCGCAACCGCCCCCGGCGCGCAGGCCAGATAGGGCTTCACCTCTGCCTCGACCGCGGCGTCCAGATCATCGGGTGCCACGGCACGCGCCAGCAGACCCAGGCGCACGGCTTCTTCCGCGTCGAAAATGCGCGCCGACATGAAGACGCGGCGCGCCATCGCCTCGCCCATGCGGGCCAGGACATAGGGGCCGATGGTGGCCGGGATCAGGCCCAGGCGCGCCTCGGTAAAGCCGAATGTCGCCCCCTTGGCGCCGATGGCCACATCGCAGACCGCCATCAGGCCCAGCCCGCCGCCAAAGGCCTGGCCCTGGATGCAGCCGATCAGCGGCTTGGGCAGCGCGTTCAGCAGGCCCAGCGCATGGGCCAGCTTGCCGGCCTCGGCGGCGCGGCCGGCGGCATCGGCGGCCATCTGCGCCTGCATCCAGGCCAGATCACCCCCGGCGCAGAAACTGGCCCCGGCGCCGGTCAGCACCACCACACGCACGGCGTCATCGGCGGCCAGCGCCTGCGCGGCATGTGTCAGGTCACCCAGCATGGCCGAGTTCATGGCATTGTGCTTTTCCGGCCGGTTCAGGGTCAGACGGGCAACGCCGCGGGCGTCGGTTTCCAGTGTCAGGGTTTCATACATCGGCCGTACCTTCCCTCATCGCCTGCGCCATTGCCGCCGCCCGGGCCAGCACCGCCGCGTCCAGCCCGGTCCGGCAACCCAGCGCCGTCAGCCGTGCCTGTACCGCCTCGGTCGCCACATTGCCAGCCGCGCCCGGCGCATAGGGGCACCCACCCAAGCCCCCCACAGCGGCGTCGAAGACGCGCAGCCCCTTGTCCAGCGAGACCGCGATATTGTCCAGCGCCTGCCCGCCGGTGTCATGGTAATGCCCCGCCAGCCGGTCAGCCGGCACCACCTGCAGAACCGCATCCAGCATCGCCGCGATGTCTTGCGGCCCTGCCCGGCCCAGCGTGTCGCCCAGGCTGATCTCATGGCAGCCCAGATCGTCCAGCGCCGCGACGACGCGCGCCACATCCGCCGGCGCCACCGGCCCGTCATAGGGGCAGTCGGTGACGCAGGAGACATAGCCGCGCAGCGGCAGCCCAGCCTCGCGCGCGGCCTCGGCGACGGGGATGAAGCGGTCCAGGCTTTCGGCGATGGAGGCGTTGATATTCGCGCGGCTGAACCCTTCCGAGGCCGAGGCGAAGATCGCCACCGCATCGGCCCGTGCGGCCAGCGCACGCTCCAACCCGCGCAGGTTTGGCGTCAGCGCGCTGTATTGCACGCCATCGGCGCGGGTGATGCCCGCCAGAACCTCGGCGCTGTCGGCCATCTGCGGCACCCATCTGGGGCTGACGAAGCTGGCGACCTCGATCCGGCGAAAGCCCGCCTGCGACAGGCAGTCGATCAGCGCCACCTTCTCGGCCGTCGGCAACAGGCGCGGCTCGTTCTGCAAACCGTCGCGCGGGCCCATCTCGACGATTTCGACCTGGTCAGTCACTGCCTGCCCCCCCTAATCTGGCCCCCTTGCCTGGCGCCGCCAGGATGACCCGCCCGGCCCGATTCACCTGGCGGCCCAAACGCTTGCCGGTCCGCCACCCGCCCTCTGCTCGCGGCCTGCAAGTATGCAATCCGTCAACGGCTTGTCCAGCCACCATCCAGCGCCTCCTTCGCCAGCCGCATCCGGCCGTGACCGGGCGCGCAGGCGCTGCCAGGCGGCCTTTGACGATGATCGCCTGATAAAGTGATCGCCCAAACGCGAACCCCCCGCATCGGCTGGATGCGGGGGGCGGGTGCGCAGGGGCTATTGCCTGCGTGCTCTATGACGGGCACTGGTCACATGGTGCCGCGCGCGGCATCCGGCATGTCCAGATTGATGCCGCCGGCCTCGCCGCCGGTCATCGCGCCTTGCGTCTCCGTCACACCGCCCATGGCGCCATCCATGCCGGCGGTCACCGCAGTAACGACCTCGTCCCGCGTCAGGGGCACGACGATGCGGCCATTGCCGTCAAGCGCCGCGCTCGTCACGAACTCTGCCTCGGTGGCATGGCTCGCCAGCGAGTCATCCAGTTGAACGCGCATCGACAGGCCATTCCCCCGCTCGATCACCGGCTGCACCAGCGTGCCCACGGCTTGACCATCGGCGCCCTTGACCACGACCGGCTCGCCGGCCACGAAAGCCTGATCGATCGCGCTCAGCACTTCGGCGATGTTCGCGCCGCTCATGGCACCGTTTTCGGCTGCGCGGCCATCCTGCCGGATCTCGTCCTGCGTCAGTTGGGTCATCTGCAGCGTCGGCGCCTCGTTCACGTTCTGCACGGTGCCGTCGTCGGCCGCCTGGGCAAAGGCCGGGCCGGCCAGCAGCGCCATCAGCGAAACGGTGGAAGCGATACGGATCGTCGGTTTCATAACAGTCTCCTTGCTTTCTGCCTGGATTGATCTCCACACGCCGCCGAAACAGCGTTGGCATGACCATCAAACGAAACCCTTTGTAAAAAGTTTCGATTGCCGCGGCGTAAACAGGAATTTCTCACGGCCCTGTTATGACTGATCTTTTTCTCGTGATCCGAATGGGTGTCACGCCTGGGGCAAGGGGTAGAAATCCCTTTGATACAGTTCCGGCGGGCCATCCTGGGCCAGGGCCGCGCGATAGCCCGGGCGCGCGATCAGCCGGTCATGCCAGGCCGTCAGCACCGGCCAGCCATCAAGCGCGATGAAACGCCGGGCGATCATCAGCGACGACCCGACCATGCAATCGACGGCCGAAAAGCCCCCCGGCAGCAGGTTCTCGCGCCCGTCATCCATCGCCTTCGCCACCCCGTCCAGCGTGCGCGACAGGCGCAGGGTTTCCAGCTTCAGCACCGTCAGGCTGCGCTGATCGGGCCGCAGGACCACCTGCTGAAAGGTCAGTTGCGCCAGATGCTGGGCGATGGTCTCGCCGTAATGCAGCCATTCCAGAAAGTCGCCCCGTTCGGCGTGGCCGGGTGCACGGCCGAAGGCGGGGGCGCGGGTCTCTGACAGGTATTCCAGAATCGCCCCGGATTCGAACAGCACCCGCCCGTCGATTTCCAGCGCCGGCACCCGCCCGGCCGGAGAGATCGCCAGAAATTCCGGCGAGCGCAGCGCCTTGCCGCCGAAACTGTGTCGCTCCAGCCGATGAGGGATGTCTGCCTCATGCAGGAACCACAGGATACGAAAGGACCGCGATTGCGCGGCGTGGTGAAGCGTGATCATGGCTGTTCCTCCCTTTGCCCAGCCGTGGCAGGCTAGCCCGCCCGCCCCCGCAGCGCGAGGGGGCATAAGGAGGGGGCACCGATGCCCGCCACACGCCGTCACGCGCCCGCGGCCGGTTTTGGCTTGACGGTTTTGGCTTGACGGGGCGCGCGGGCTGGGGCGGTATCTGGCCATGCGCCCTGCCCTTCTTGCCTGCCTGATCCTGTGGCTTGCCGCCTGCGCCCGCCCGATGGGCCCGGGCGAGGCCGACCTGGCCACGCGGCTGTTCGGCGACACGCTGGACCACGGCCGGGTGCGGCTGATAGAAAACGGGCTGGTGGGGATCACCACCCAGACCTATCCCACCCGCCCGCGCCTGACCTGCCGCGAGCGTATCCTGCCCCCGGCCGATGGCCCGACAATCAGCGGGCGCACTGCCGGCGTGGTGCTGGGCAACTGGGTGCATCTGCGCCCGGCGCTGTTTCGTGACGATTACGCCGCACGCCAGGATGGCGCGGTGAACCTGATTGCGGCGATGTTCATCGCGCATGAACTGACCCATGTCTGGCAATGGCAGAATCGCGCGGTGACGGGCTACACGCCCCTGCGCGCGGCGCGCGAACATGTCACGATGACCGACCCCTACCTGTTCGACCCGCAGACCCCGGCCCGATTTCTGGACCTGGGCTACGAGGCGCAGGCGGTGCTGGTGGAGGAATACATCTGCTGCGCCACGCTGGACCCCGAGGGCGCGCGCACCGCCCGGCTGCGCGCCACGCTGGCCGAGGTGATGCCCGTGGCAGAGCGCCCGCTGGAGGGGCTGATCCGCCTGCCCGCGGGCGGCGACCAGTTGGACGGGATCTGCCGGTAACCGCGCGCCTTTCGCCCGCATGTGGTCGCCATGGCTGCCATGGCAGCCGGTCAAAGCGCCATGCCCCAGCGCGCCCCGTTCGTTACCCGCCTTCAGCCGCGCGGGCCCGTGCCGACAGCCCCTTGCGCACCCGGCGCACCAGCACCCAGACCAGCGCGATGACCAGCGGCGTCAGCAGTGCCATCGTCGCCCCCCGGCCCAGGCCCAGCGGTTCGGCCAAGGGTACGGTCAGATTGGCCGCCAGCCCCACGGCGTAATAGCTGATCGCCACCACCGACAACCCCTCGACCGTGTGTTGCAGGCGCAATTGCAGGTCAGACCGGCGGTCCATGCTGCGCAGCAATTCCTGGTTCTGGGCCGAGCGCGCGACCTCGACCTGCGTGCTCAAGAGCCGGCTGGCGCGCTGGGCGCGGTTGGACATCGTGGCCAGGCGGCCCTCGGCGGCCTTGACCGTGCGCATGGCGGGGTCGTAGCGGCGCTGCATGAATTCGGCCAGCGTCTGGCGGCCGCGATAGCGGACCTCGCGCAAGGCCTGGATGCGGGCATGGACCAGCGCCTCATAGGCCCGCGTCGCGCCGAAGCGGAACGAGGCCGAGACCTCCAGCCTCTCCAGCTCGGCCGAGACCGCCATCAGCCGGTCCAGCGCCTCCTGCGCGGCAAGCTGGGTGCCAAGGGGGGTGGCCGTCCCACCCGTCGCCGCATCCGGCCCGGCCCCGGCCAGCCCGCGCGCCATCGACTCGATCAGCGCGGTCAGCTGGCGGTCCAGATCGCCCATTTCGGCGCCGACCTTGCGCGCGCGGGCAAGGCCCAGCATCGACATGGTCTTGTAAGTCTCGATCTCGCACAGGCGCTGAACGATGCGCCCCACCCGGCGCGGCCCGGTGCCCGGCTGCACGAAAACGGCCATGCGGATGTGACCGGCCGGGTCGATGCGGAAATCAGACGCGACGATGGCCGCGCCGTCCAGCACCCGCGCGACGGCCAGGCTTTCGGCCTCGAACCAGTCGTCGAGGTGGCGCTGCAAGCGGTCCTCGTCATCGCTGCCATCCTCGGACCCGGGCATCGGCTGGACGAGAAACAGGATCGAGGTCATGCGGCTGTCCGGCGCCTTTGCCAGCCAGTCGGCCGGCAGCATGTCAAAGCCCGCCGGGTCGAAGGCCCGGTCAGGCGTGCCGGCAGCGAAGACGGTGTAGGTGGTGAATTCGGTATGGCTTTCCCATTTCAGGCCCAGCCGGCCCAGCTGGCAGCCGTGATGCGTGGCGCCGGGCGCGGGATGGGCGGCGCCGTGGCGATCCAGCAACGCCTCCAGCTGCGCGCGGTCGGCGTCGCGGTCGCGCGCGGCGGCGTCGGCCACGGGTTTGAGCGCCAGAAACACCGCCGTGCCCGGCACCGGCACCTGCGGCGCAGGCCGGGCGTGCAGTTCGTTGGTCAGCGCGTAGCGCAGCGGGTGGTCGGCGACAGGGGGCATGGCGGTCCGTTCATGGGCTGTTCCCGGGCAGGCGGGGCGGTCTGCTTTCGGTTTGCCAGAGACCGGGTCGGTTGCAAACCTTCTTCGCGCGATATGGCCGCTGCGGGACGGTGTGCGATGGTGTGCTTGTTTTTATGTCACGTTGGGGGCTCTGCCCCCCGTCCGGCCTCGTGGCCGAGGCCGGCCTCCCCCCGGGATATTTCCGGACAGACGATGAGGCAGCGCGGTTTCGCGGGTCAGCCGCGCTGGAAGAGCCCGGCAAGCGCGCGGCCGACAAGCGCATGCAGGCTGGGCCGGGTACCCAGGCGAAAGGGCAGCGGGCGGCAGATATCCATCGCCGAGAGGCCGACGCGGGCGGTCAGCGCGCCGTTGACCACCCCCTCGCCGAAGCGGCGCGAGAGTTTTGACAGCACTCCCCCACCGGCGACAGAGCCCAGCATGTCATCGCTCAGCGCCACGGCGCCGGTGGCCGTCAGGTGCAGGACCACGGCGCGGGCCAGCCGCCAGCTGCCAAGCGCGCCGGCGCGCCCGCCATAGATTTCGGCCACGCGCCGGATCATGCGCAGGTTCAGACTGAGAGCGGCCAGCACATCGGCCAGCGCCAGCGGCACCATCGCCGTGACCAGCGCAACCTGGCGGGCATGGGCCTCGATCTCGGCCGTGGCGCGGGCATCGGCGTGCAGAAGCCAGCGGCGTTCGGCGGCATCGAGGATGGCCTCGGCGTCGATTTCCTCGGCCGGGTCCAGTGGCGGGGCGGCCGCCGCGTGGCCGGCCTGCAGGCCGGCCAGCGCGCGG
>SKHK01000263.1 GCA_007117005.1 Paracoccaceae bacterium | reverse complement strand
TTCCGGCCTCGTCCTTTCATCTGGACCTGGAGGCGCTGCGCCGCGGGGTCGAACGACTGGACGCAGTGGAAAGCGCGTCCCTGCGCATCCGCGGCGGCGGGTTGCTGGAGGTCACGGTGATGGAACGCGAGCCCGCCTTCGTCTGGCGCATGCGTGACGGGCTGGCGCTGATCGATGCCGACGGGCACCGCGTGGCGCTGCTGGGCAACCGCGCGGCGCGTGCCGATCTGCCGCTGATCGTGGGCGAGGGGGCACCGCAGGCGGTAGGCGAGGCACGCCGCATCCTGGCTGCCGCCGAACCGCTCGCCGGCGAGTTGTTCGCGCTGGTGCGCATGGGCGGGCGGCGCTGGGACCTGGTGCTGACCGGCGACCGGCGCATCATGCTGCCCGCGCAGGGCGCCGTCACCGCGCTGGAACGAGCGCTGGCGCTGGACGGCGCGCCGATGAACCTGCTGGCGCGGGACATCACCGCCGTCGATCTGCGCAACCCAGACCGCCCCACCATCCGCCTGTCGCAGGCCGCGATGGCCGAACTGCACCGCAACCGTCAACCCGACACCGGAGACCGCCCCCGATGACCGATCTCTACCAGTCCCAGCGCGCGATGCGCGCCATGCGTCAGCAAGCCATGCAGCGCGGCGTCGTGGCCGTTCTGGATATCGGCACCTCGAAGGTCGCCTGCATGATCCTGCGGTTCAACCCGCCCGCGGCCAATGCCGAAAGCCACGGCGTGGGCACCATGGCCGGGCAGGCGCGTTTCCGGGTCATCGGCGCGGGCACCACGCGGTCGCGCGGGGTGCGGTTCGGCGAGATCGCCGCCATGGGCGAGACCGAACGCGCGGTGCGCACTGCGCTGCAGACCGCGCAGAAGATGGCCAATCAGCGGGTAGACCACGCCGTACTGTGCTTTTCCGGCGGGGGTGTGCGCTCTTACGGGCTGGAAGGGGTGGTGGAACTGGACCGCCCGCAATGCACCGAGGCCGATATCGCGCGCGTGCTGGCCGCCTGCGATGTGCCCGATCTGGGCCCGGGGCGCGAGGTGCTGCACGCCCAGCCGGTCAATTTCATGCTGGACCACCGCAACGGGCTGATCGACCCGCGCGGGCAGGCCGGGCGGCATCTGGGCTGCGACATGCATCTGGTCTCCATCGACGCGGCGGTGGTGGGCAATCTGGTCCATTGCCTGAAACGCTGCGATGTCGAGGTCGCGGGCCTGGCGGCCTCGGGCTATGTGGCGGGCCTGTCGGCGCTGGTCGAGGACGAGCAGGAACTGGGCGCGGCGGCGATCGATCTGGGCGGCGGGACGACCGGCATTTCGATCTTCATCAAGAAACACATGATCTACGCCGACACGGTGCTTCTGGGCGGTGACCAGATCACCAGCGACATCGCCAAGGGCCTGCAGATCCCCCACAGCCAGGCCGAGCGGATCAAGACCTATTACGGTGGCGTGCAGGCCACCGGCCGCGATGACCGCGAGATCATCGAGATCGGCGGTGACAGCGGCGACTGGGACAAGGACCGGCGCACCATCACCCGCTCCGAACTGATCGGCATCATGCGCCCGCGGGTGGAAGAAATCCTGGAAGAGGTGCGCGGCCGCCTGGACATCGCGGGTTTCGACCATCTGCCCAGTCAGCAGATCGTCCTCACCGGCGGGGGCAGCCAGATACCGGGGCTGGACGGGCTGGCCAGCCGCATCCTGGGCCAGCAGGTGCGCCTGGGCCGGCCGATACGCGTGCAGGGCCTGCCGCAGGCGATGACCGGCCCGGCCTTTGCCGCGCTGGTGGGGCAGACGCTGGCCTCGGCCTGTCCGCAGGATGAATGGTGGGATTTCGACATCCCCGCCGACCGCTTTGCCGCCCGCCCGATAAGGCGCGCGATGAAATGGTTCAGGGACAACTGGTAACCCCCGGATGCGGTGTGCCTGCGGAAATGCGGCGCTGGGTGGTGTTTTTCTGCTGAAATATGGGTTGTTGAAGGCTTTTTTTGGTGACGATCACGCCTTAGGGCGTTAGAATCACCGGCAAAACAGGCAAAGACAGAAACCAAACGACCCGGCAGAACCGGCTGTCCCCGCGGGGCGCAGGCGACAAGGCGGGCATATCAAGGCGGAGCAGGACATGACGCTAACCTTCATCGAGACCGAGCAAAAGGAACTCACCCCGCGGATCACCGTCTTTGGTGTGGGCGGGGCCGGCGGCAACGCGGTCAACAACATGATCGACCAGCAGCTTGCCGGGGTCGATTTCGTGGTCGCCAATACCGACGCGCAGGCGCTGCAGCAGTCGCGCGCAGCGGGGCGTATCCAGCTGGGCGTACGGGTAACCGAGGGGCTGGGCGCCGGCGCCCGCCCCGCCGTCGGGGCCAGTGCCGCCGAAGAGACGCTTGAGGATATCATCGACCATCTGGCCGGCGCGCATATGTGCTTCATCACCGCCGGCATGGGTGGCGGCACCGGCACCGGCGCGGCGCCGATCATCGCGCAGGCCGCGCGGGAGCTGGGTGTGCTGACGGTCGGTGTGGTGACCAAGCCCTTCGCCTTCGAGGGGTCGAAGCGCATGCGCCAGGCCGAGGAGGGTGTCGAGGCGCTGCAGAAGGTGGTGGACACGCTGATCATCATCCCCAACCAGAACCTGTTCCGGCTGGCGAATGAAAAGACCACCTTCACCGATGCTTTCGCCATGGCCGATGATGTGCTCTATCAGGGCGTCAAGGGCGTGACCGACCTGATGGTCCGGCCCGGCATGATCAACCTGGATTTCGCCGATGTCCGCGCCGTGATGGACGAAATGGGCAAGGCGATGATGGGCACCGGCGAGGCCGAGGGCGAGGACCGCGCCCGCCAGGCCGCCGAAAAGGCCATTGCCAACCCGCTGTTGGACGAGATCAGCCTGAACGGCGCGCGTGGTGTGCTGATCAACATCACCGGCGGCGACGACCTGACCCTGTTCGAACTGGACGAGGCCGCCAACATCATCCGCAAGATGGTGGACGAGGACGCCAATATCATCGTCGGCTCCACCCTGGACCCCGAGATGAGCGGCCGTATCCGCGTCTCAGTCGTGGCGACGGGGATCGAGGCGCAGGCCGACGCCGCCACGCTGGAAGTGCCGCGCCGCCGCATGGCAGAGCCTCTGGCGCCCGCCACGGCAGAAGGCGACAGCCAGGACGAAGCCGCCGCCTGGGGGGGTGGTGACCCGCAGGCCGATCAGTATGCGGACGACTATGCCGAGGAATACACGGATCATCAGGTCGCGCGGCACGACGCCGAGCCGGTCTTTGACCCATCGCCGGAACGCTATGCCCAGCCCGAAGAGGCGCCGCAGCGGCCTGCAGGTGTCCAGCCGGTTGATCTGGGACAGCACGCCTTTGCGCGCGCGCACGGACCCGCGCAGGCCGGATATGGCGCTTCGCAGCATGGTGCCCACCAGCAAGGCGCCGCCCATTCCGGCGCGCCGCAGCGGTCATTTCCGGTTCAGGACGAATTCGACCTGGACGCGGTTCTTGATGATGGCGCGGCGGCGGGCGAACAGCCGGCAGCCCGGCCCGCCGCGGTCGGTGAACGCGCCGCACCGGCCGACTGGCAGGACGAGGCAGCGGCCTTTGTCGCGCCACAGCCGCGGGTTGCTGGCGCGCCCCAGCGTGGCGCGCCCTCACCCGAGACCCTG
>SKHK01000114.1 GCA_007117005.1 Paracoccaceae bacterium | reverse complement strand
GGGCGCAGCGCGCCACCAGTTGCTGTAGAAAGCGCAGGAAACTGAAAGAGAGCGTATCATAGCGGCGGCGCACCAGCTCGTTTTCCCGGTCGGCCGCAAAGAAGAACTGCTTGAGGTCATTGCCGCCGATGGACAGGAAATCCACCCGGCTGAAGAATGACTGCGGCGCAAAGGCCAGGCTGGGCGTCTCCAGCATCGCGCCGATTTCCAGCGCCTGCGGCAGCGGATGGCCCAGCCGGCCCTCGCGGTCGATCTCGCGCAGGAGGATCGTGCGCGCGAATTCGAATTCGGCCAGTTCGGTGACCAGCGGGAACATCACCGTCAGCGGCCGGCCATTGGCCGCGCGGATCAACGCCTGCAGCTGCATCCGCAACACGCCCGTTCGGTCCAGCCCCACGCGCAGCGCCCGCCAGCCCATCGCCGGGTTCGGCTCGTCGGGGCGGTTCATGTAGGGCATCACCTTGTCCGAGCCGATATCGAGCGTGCGAAACGCCACCCGGCGCCCGCCGGCGGCATCCATCACGCGGGCATAAAGCGCCGCCAGATCCGACCGGCGCGGCATCGAATTGCGCAAGAGGAACTGCAGCTCGGTACGAAAGAGCCCCACGCCTTCGGCACCGGACCCGGCAAGCGAGGGCAAATCGGCCATGACGCCAGCATTCATGTGCAGGCTCATCAGGGTGCCGCAAGCGGCCTGTGCGGGACGGTCGCGCAGCGCGGCGAAGCGCGCCTTGTCCTGCACCTGGATGGCGATCTTGTCCCGGAAGGCGGCGGCGACATCGTCATTCGGGCGCAGATGGACCACGCCTTCGTCGCCATCGACGATGATGGCGTCGCCGTTCAGCGCCTCTGTGGTGATCTGCGCGGCCTGCACCACCAGCGGGATCGCCAGGGCGCGGGCCACCACCGCCGCGTGGCTGCCGACAGAGCCTTCCTCCAGCACCACGCCGCGCAGCTTGCGCCCGTATTCCAGCAGCTCGCCCGGGCCGATGTTGCGGGCCACCAGGATCGGCCGATCCGGCAGGTCGGCGCCGGTCTCGCGCCCCTGACCGGTCAGGATGCGTAGCAGGCGGTTGGCCAGATCGTCCAGATCATGCAGCCGGTCGCGCAGATAGGCGTCAGGCACCAGTTGCAGCCGCGCGCGGGCCTGGCTCTGTTCCTTTTCCACCGCGGCCTCGGCCGAGAGGCCGCTTTCGATGCTCTGCTCCATCCGCCGCAGCCAGCCGCGGGAATGGGCGAACATGCGATATGCCTCCAGCACCGCGCGATGATCGGCGTCAGAGGTCTGGGCGGCGCGCATCAGGTCATCGACAGAAACGCGCAACTGCCCCACGGCGGCGCGCAAGCGTTCCTTTTCGGCCTCGGGGTCGTCATTGACCAGATTGGTCACCACAACGCGCGGCTCGTGCAGCCAGACCTGGCCCGCGGCCGTGCCTTCCTGCGCGGCGCCGCCGCGGATCATGGCGGGGTGCTGATGCGGCGGCGCCATGGCGTTGTCATCGCCGACGAAGGCGCCCAGTTCGGTCATCTCGGCCAGCACCATGGCGACGACTTCCAGCGCGTAGACCTCGTCCTCGTCATAAAGCCGGGCGCTGCGGGACTGCACCACCAGCACGCCGCGGCGTTCGCCCAGGCGCTGGACGGGCACGCCGAGGAAGGAAGAGAACGCCTCTTCCCCGGTTTCCGGCATGTAGCGGAACCCGCGCTCGGACGGGGCATCGGCGGTATTGATGGGGCTGCCGCGGCGCGCCACGCGGCCGACCAGCCCCTCGCCCAGCTTCAGCCGGGTCTGGTGAACGGCCTCGCGTTTCAGGCCGTGGGTGGCGCAAAGTTCCAGCGTATCGGGATCACGCAGCAGGTAGATCGAGCAGACATCGGTGCCGATCGATTGCGCGATCAGCCCGGTGATACGGTCCAGCCGTTCCTGCCCGGCGCCGGGTTCGGCCAGCGTGTCCCGCAGCCGGCGCAGCAGCTTGCGGCTCTGACTTTCCAGCCGATGCGGCATCAGCCCTCCCCAAAGGCGCGCAGGCGGGCGGGTTCAGCCCGCCTTGTCCAGCTCGAAGGCATCATGCAGGGTCTGCACGGCCAGTTCCATGTATTTGCGGTCGATCAGCACGGAAATCTTGATCTCAGAGGTGCCGATCACCTTGATATTGATGTTTTCTGCGGCAAGCGCCTTGAACATGCGCGCCGCCACCCCGGCATGGCTGCGCATGCCGATCCCCACCACCGAGACCTTCGCCACATCGGTATCGACCACCAGATCCTCGTATTTGATGGACCCGGCATCGCGCGCGCCCTCGATGGCGCGGCGGGCGCGATCCACCTGATCGACCGGGCAGGAAAAGGTCATGTCGGTGACCGCGCCGGGCTGGTCGCCATAATCCTTTTCAGAGATGTTCTGCACGATCATGTCGACATTAACACCGGCGTCGGCCAGCGGGCCGAAGATGGCGGTGGCGATGCCCGGCCGGTCCTCTACCGTGACCAGCGTGATCTTGGCTTCATCGCGGCTGTGCGCCACGCCGGAGACGACCTTCATTTCCATGATCTCACCCTCATCGCAGACCAGCGTACCGGAACTCTCGTCGGTTTCGTCAAAGGAAGACAGCACCCGCAGCCGCACCTTGTAGCGCATCGCCAGTTCGACGGACCGGGTCTGCAGCACCTTGGCGCCAAGGCTGGCCAGTTCCAGCATCTCCTCGAAAGAGATCCGGTCAAGCTTTCGTGCCTTGGCGCTGATGCGGGGGTCGGTGGTGTAGATGCCATCGACATCGGTGTAGATGTCGCAGCGTTCGGCCCCGAAGGCGGCGGCAAAGGCCACGGCGGTGGTGTCCGACCCGCCGCGGCCCAGCGTGGTGATGCGGTTTTCCGGGCTGAGCCCCTGAAAGCCGGCGACCACGGCCACCTTCATGCCTTCGGCGAATTTCGCCTCGATATTGGTGCGCGGGATGTCGATGAAGCGGGCCGCGCCATGCGCGCTGGTGGTCAGGATCGGCACCTGCCAGCCCTGCCAGCTGCGCGCGGGCACATCCATTTCCTGCAGCCGCAGCGCCATCAGCCCGGCGGTGACATTCTCGCCACTGGCCACAACGGCGTCGTATTCGCGCGCGTCATAGAAGGGCGAGGTCTGATTCACCCAACCGACCAGTTCGTTGGTGCGCCCGGCCATGGCCGAGACGATGACGATGACGTGATAACCACGCGCCACCTCGCGCTGCACCTTTTCGGCGGCATGCGCGATGCGCTCCAGATCGGCGACTGACGTGCCGCCGAATTTCATCACCAGTAGCGGCATGGCTGCGCCCCCTTCGACCGGCCCGCACACGCCGGCGCGCGGCCCTATTACTGACGCCATGGATGGGGTGCAAGGGCAGGTTGAGCACGCGGGCCGGCTCAGTTGGTCTTTCGCGGGGGGCCGAAGGGCAGCGGCGCAACCGGCACACCGTCCTCGATCAGCGCCTTGGCCTCTTCCGGTTTCGCCTCGCCCCAGATCGGCCGTTCGGGGGCCTCGCCGGCGTGCATGGCGCGGGCCTCGCGCGCGAATTCCATGCCGACGTAATCGGAATTGGCCTCGACATGGGCGCGCAAGGCGCGCAACCGACGGGCGACCGCCTCCTGCGGGGTGGGGGCGGCGAGCGGGCCGGTCAGCGGGCCGGGCGCGGGGCCGGC